>NZ_JBWKYI010000007.1:0-259647 GCF_059423705.1 Pedobacter sp. GW460-11-11-14-TSB4 | reverse complement strand
AAGAGGTACGCCATACCTCCTGGAGCCTGCTGCATAAATCTAAAGTAATGCTTCTCAGAAAAAAAACTTTTTATTTGCATAAACCATAGAATACAGGTTTAGGTAGATTAGGCTTTTGCTACTATTACCGGCATTCTGCAAGGCTCCAAAATATTTATTTTAAGAATATACCTCGCCTAAGAACCACCGGCCCAGGTTAACTAAACCCGATAGCAGCGGTACGAAGTATAGCGTGTAGCGGGACTTTCGAAACCAATGTACTCAGAAACCTGCTTTTCAATAAAGTGATCAATTATTTTTCTGCGGTTTGCTAAGCCACCAAATGTGGAATCTGTCCGCATAAATTTAGCACAACAAAAAAAGGCGTTCTGCAAATCTGCAAAACGCCTTTTTCTATAAATTTATTTTGAAGAATTAAATGCCGAAAGCAGCTTTAACCTGATCTACGTAATCTAATTTCTCCCAGGTAAACAAATCAACCGTAACTGTTTTTTCTTCACCGTTTGGTGTTCTGAAAGTTTTGGTAACGGTTTCTGGTGTACGGCCCATGTGTCCGTAAGCAGCAGTTTCGCTATAAATTGGGTTTCTTAATTTTAAACGTTGCTCAATAAAGTAAGGACGCATATCGAAAATCGATTCTACAATTTTAGCAATCTCGCCATCTGTTTTACCCACTTTACCCGTGCCGTAAGTATTGATGTAAATACCCATTGGCTTTGCAACACCGATAGCGTACGATACCTGAACCAAAATTTCGTCGGCCACACCTGCAGCCACTAAGTTTTTAGCGATATGTCGTGTAGCATAAGCCGCACTTCTATCTACTTTACTTGGATCTTTACCTGAGAAAGCACCACCACCATGTGCACCTTTACCACCGTAAGTATCAACAATGATTTTTCTTCCGGTTAAACCTGTATCGCCATGCGGACCACCGATTACAAATTTACCGGTTGGGTTAATGTGGTATTCAATTTTATCGTTAAATAAATGTGCATAAGCAGGATTGGCTTTGATAATTCTTGGAATCAGGATATTCACTAAATCAGTTTTGATTTTGGCCAACATGGCTGCTTCTTCATCAAAATCATCATGCTGTGTAGAAATTACAATCGCATCGATACGAACTGGTTTGTTGTTATCGTCGTACTCTAAAGTAACCTGGCTTTTCGCATCCGGGCGTAAATAAGTAATTTCGTTATTCTCGCGACGTAAAACAGCCAGTTCCTGTAATAATTTATGAGAAAGGTTTAATGCCAAAGGCATGTAATCTTCCGTTTCGTTGGTAGCGTAACCAAACATCATCCCCTGATCGCCTGCACCTTGTTCTTCTTTGTTGCTTCTATCTACACCCTGGTTAATGTCCTGAGATTGCTCGTGTATTGCCGATAAAATTCCGCAAGAGTTAGCCTCAAACATATACTCGCTTTTGGTGTAACCAATTTTCTTGATTACATCGCGGGCAATTTGTTGTACATCTAAATATGTTTTAGATTTTACCTCACCCGCTAAAATAACCTGACCGGTAGTTACCAAAGTTTCACAAGCAACCTTTGATTCCGGATCGAAAGCTAAGAAGTTATCAATTAATGCATCCGAAATTTGATCGGCGATTTTATCTGGGTGACCCTCAGAAACAGATTCTGATGTAAATAAATACGACATTTATTAAATAAATTAATGATAAATAAACAAATTAATAATTGCCAAACCCCTTGGAAACAGGTGTTGAAATGATTGAAAGGAGGCATTAGCAATTTTTTTAAGTGGTTGCAATCCGGTCCCGTGGTATCGGGATAGCAAATCAATCCACTTTTTTACTGCTGCAAAATTAGCATATTTTCTTTATTTCAAAAATTATAGATTATTTTGTGCATTCATTCTTACACTTTGCACACAAAGATCAATATCCTCTTTATTATAAACCCTATCTCTGGTGGGAGAGGAAAGTTACGCATCCCTGATTTTATTGATCAATACCTGGATAAGGAAAAGTTTAATCCAAACTTTGTTTTTAGCGAATATGTGGGCCATGCCGGAGAACTGGCAGACGAAGCGGCAACTAAAAATTTTGATGTAATTGTTGCTGCGGGAGGCGACGGTACCATTAACGAAGTGGCCAGCAAGGTATTAAAACACAAAAAGATTTTGGGGATTTTACCACTTGGATCGGGAAACGGACTAGCCAGGTTTTTAAGGATATCGAAAAATTTAAGGTATGCACTTTCCCTGATCAATACTTTTAAGGTTGATGAGATTGATACTGCCGAGTTTAATAATAAATGTTTTTTTAATCTGGCCGGTATGGGATTCGATGCGCATTTAAGTTCGGTTTTTTCGAAAGATAAAAAACGAGGCTTATCGGGTTATGTAAAGCTGGGCTTTAAAGAAGTTTTTAACTATAAAGCACAAACTTATTTGTTAAATATTGATGGTGTTGCATACACCAGAAAAGCTTTCGCCATTAGCATTGCCAATTCTTCTCAATATGGAAACGACGTTTATATTTCGCCTAATGCTTCAGTGAAAGATGGTTTGCTGGATGTATGCATTATTAAACCTTTTCCGATTATAAAACTGCCCTTATTGGGTTATGTCATGTTAAGGGGGAAGGCCGAAACCTCAGATATGATTGAAATTATTAAAGGCAAAAACATTAAAATTACCAGGGAAAAAGCTGGCGCAGTACATGTGGACGGCGAACCCTTACAAATGGGAACAGAAATTGAGGCGGTTGTAAACCCACTTTCGTTAAAAGTGATTGTGCCCTAGTTAAGTTTGGAGTGGAGCGTTTGGAGTTTGGCGTCGATTAACCGATTTAGGCAATTAACCGGTTAACCCCAATGAACCAATGGCCAGTGAACCAATGAACTTTTATAAAACATGAAACCAAAGAAAAATAGTTTAAGCGATCTTGGCGGAATTATGTATTCTACCAATCCGGAGTTCGAATATGAAGAAGAAATTGATGATACGGTTACTTCACCAAATAACCAGCAGGATTTAAGAGTAATGCTCGATAAAAAGAATCGTGGAGGCAAAGCTGTAACCTTAATTACAGGTTTTAAAGGCCGTTCAGAAGATTTAGATGTACTGGGTAAAATGCTTAAAACCAAATGTGGTGTAGGGGGCTCGGTTAAAGATGGTGAAATCATGATTCAGGGCGATGTGCGCGATAAAGTAATGGGCATCCTGCAGAAAGATGGCTATAAAGTGAAAAAAGCCGGGGGCTAATAAAGCGATATTATCTCCAGCTAACCGTCATTTCGAGCGGAGTGCAGCGCAGCCGAGAAATCTATTAATGACAATTTTTCTTTTGAATCAGTCAATCGTAGTAAAGTGCAATATCTTCGAGAAACCTAATTCTTCCCGAATATAAATACTGTCTCAAATCCCTCTTTTACAAGGTTATTCATGCCGTATTCTGTTTTAATGTTTCCTGAGCAGATTTTTTACAAGATGTTTATGAAAAATTAAACACATGAAAAAGATATTCCTTTCTATTTACTTGCTCCTTTTTGCTTTCGGAGCAAATGCTCAGAAAAATAAATATTTGGTTGATGAGTATGGTAATCCAATGCACTATTCGATTGCGGTAAGATATTCAAAATACAACATATTTCTTGTGGTGGATAGTGGCACGAAGAAAGTTACTCCATTTGAATACTTAAATGGTTCTCATTTAGGAAATATCGTCTTGTTGCAAAAGGCGAAATCAATCGAGCTTGAAAGCCGGATACAAAAAGATAGCCTGAAATTCTATCGATATTCCATTATCGAAAACGACTCAATAATTCTTAAAAAGAATGCAATTCCGGAAAGGATAAAATATAAGTGGGGTAGTGGAAGCATACTCCCTAATTATGTTGCAGCAGATTTAGGTGCATTTAATGTAGTAGATAAGAAACTAGAAATTAAGATTTTCAGAATTAATAATGAAAAAAATACCACTTCGGTAATCATCTATAATAAACCTCTTTTAGCACCAAGTTCATTGTCCTTTAATATATTGGGTACAAATTCTACAAAGAATGTAAAAAATAATACGAATTTAATAGTTGATGAAAAAGTGAAGGGCTTGAGGATCGCTATGAAAAATACAGATATCAATGTTTTGTATGCTATAATTGTTGAGAATATTGATGCTCATTCGACGACCATGTTAGAGCCAAGATGGAAACCAATTAAAACTGGAGGTATCGTAATTGGAGATATTGATGTTTCAGAATTTACCAAACCTGGCAAGTACAAGATTTCAATATATCCGAAGACTCATCCATATGCTTATTGGAAAGATAATACATTGACTAAAGATTTTCTATTTACGGTAGAAAAGCCAAAGGAAAAATTTTTTACTGCGAAAGAGTTGCTCTCGAGTGTTATAGTGGGAGGCCTTTGTGGTCTCATATCGGTTTTGATCCTTAATAACCGCAAAAAAAAGGCTGCTAAGATACTTACTCAGAAATCTCAGGAAAAAGAAATTGCCAGACTTCAATTAGAATCTGTGCGCTCGCAGTTAAACCCACATTTTTTATTCAATGCTTTAGCAGGTATCCAAACACTAATGAATAAAAATGAAATAGACAATGCCAACCGCTACCTTGTTAAATTTGCCCGCTTAACCAGAAATGTCTTAGACCATAAAGATCTCATTAGCTTAACGTCAGAGAAAACCCTATTGGATGATTATTTACAGATGGAACAACTGCGCTTTGGTTTCCAGTACCAGATCACCGCTTCAGCTGATTTAGATGTGGAGAATATAGAAATACCAGCCATGCTTTTACAACCCTTTGTAGAAAATGCGGTGAAACATGGAATAGCGGAGAAAGGTAGTGAGGGTAAGGTCGAAATCAGTTTTACCGCGCAGTTAACCGATCTGATTTTAAGCATTAAAGATAACGGAATCGGTTTTGATGTGAACAAAGATTATACAGGCCTGGGTTTGGCGCTTAGCAAAAACAGAATATCTTTACTTAATTCTATTTACAAGGAGACGCCTTTTTTACTGGATATGAAAGCAGATAAGGACGGAACGATAATTAAAATTACACTAAGCCACTGGTTATAAGATGCGGGCAATTTTAGTAGATGATGAAACGGCCAATTTAGAAAATCTAAAGATTTTATTGGCTAAACATTGCCCGAATATTAAGGTAGTAGCCATTGCCAGTACGATTGATGATGCCTTTAGTGAGGTTAATTTACACCATCCCGATTTACTTTTTCTGGATATCCAGATGGGTAAAACCACTGGTTTCGATTTATTAAACCGGCTTACAGCAAAAACTTTTGAAGTGGTTTTTGTAACTGCCTACGATAATTATGGAATTCAGGCCGTAAAATTTGCGGCCCTGGATTACCTGCTTAAACCCGTAGATCCTGATGAACTAAAAGCCGCTGTTGAAAAAGCCGAAATCAGGACCAAAAGCAAAATACATAGCGAGCAGCTCAACTTTTTGTTGAGTCAGATTAAAAAGAAGGAGCCAGGTGTTCCGAAAATTGCCTTGCCCCAGCAGCACGAAATCCGTTATGTTTCAGTTGATGACATTGTACGCTGTGTAGCCGATAACACCTATACCTTTTTCTTTTTAGCTAATGGCGATAGAATCCTGATTTCGAAACCGCTGAAAGAATATTCAGATCTGCTTAAACCGCACGGTTTTGTGCGGGCACATCAAAGCCACCTGGTTAACCCGCGTTTTGTTAAAAGCTGGTTGAAGGAAGATGGTGGAACCTTGTTAATGGATAGTGGTGATAAAATCCCGGTAAGTAAACCGAACAGGGAAATGGTAAAAGAAATGTTGGGAAAGTAATCGGCATGATAACAGTTCTTGTAAAATTCTAAAAGTCTGGCCGTCGATTCTCAGGGTAAGCCAGCAGATTCTCATTGTTGATTTTTAGATGTATGCCAGGGAAGTACTTTCGCTAAACATTTAAATCAATCAACATGAAACAGTTATTATTTTTATTCTTCTTTATCATTTCCTTAGGCTTACAGGTGGCGCACGCAGAATTTTTGAATCTTGGTGTGGCAGAGATAATAATACTTTTGGTCGTTGGCTTTTTTACTTTGACCTTTCTTATAGGTTTTATTTTTTTATGTTTATACTTAATTAAACGTATTAAACCTGCCAAAAATGAGAAATAAGATAGTCTTCGGATTGGTTTTCATCCTTGCTTATGGTATTCAGATTGCCTATGCCGATTTTCTGAATATGGGGAGTGCAGAGATAATCATGCTTTTGGTAGCAGGCCTTGTATTTTTTGGATTTTTTGGTGGCATTTTTATGCTGATTTATTTTTTGATCAAAAGAAACAAGAATACGCCATCAAACCTGGCTCCGAATACGGTAGCCATAAATTTTGCCCCTCCGCTTGCCTATCAAAACCCTACAATTCAGGAAAAAGCCGATAAAAATGAAACGGCAAAAGTAAATACCAGAATTGCTTTGCCTCAACAGAACGAAATCAGATATGTGAATACTGAAGAAATCATCAGGTGTGAAGCAGATAACAACTATACCAATTTTTTCTTTAGTGATGGGGACCAATTGTTAATTTCAAAATCGTTAAAAGAATATGCAGACCTGCTCAAACCTCATGGTTTTGTGCGGGCACATCAAAGCCACCTGGTTAACCCGCGTTTTGTTAAAAGCTGGTTGAAGGAAGACGGCGGAACCTTATTAATGGATAGTGGCGATAAAATCCCGGTAAGTAAACCCAATAGAGAATTGGTAAAAGAGATGTTGGGAAAGTAGTTTTTTCTTTGATCGTCATTTCGAGGCGGCTTTTTCAGCCGACAGCCTGTCCGTATTTTCGAGGAAGCTGTCGTTCCTTCTCGCAATGACGAAATTTTATTTTTAAACACTACATTTTTGTACTTTTGCGGTTATGTCAGTTATTAAACCCTCATTAGCAAAAGGTACCCGCGATTTTTCTCCGGTTGAAATGGTAAAACGCAACTTTATTTACGATACCATTAAAACGGTTTTCAGAAAATACGGTTACGCAGAAATCCAAACGCCAAGTTTCGAAAACCTTTCTACTTTGACAGGAAAGTATGGCGATGAAGGTGATAAACTGATTTTTAAAATTTTAAATAGCGGCGAGTTTCTTAAAGATCCTAAAAAGAAATCCTTCGATTTTGCTGATGAGGACAATAGTAATAAACTAATCCCTTTGATCTCTGAAAAAGCCCTGCGTTACGATTTAACGGTGCCTTTTGCACGTTACGTAGTCATGCACCAGCACGAAATTACCTTGCCATTTAAACGTTTTCAGGTGCAGCCGGTTTGGCGTGCAGATCGTCCACAAAAAGGCAGATACCGTGAGTTTTACCAGTGTGATGTGGATGTGGTAGGTTCGGAAAGTTTATTGAACGAAGCCGAATTTATTTTAATCTACAATGAGGCTTTAAGCAAACTGGGTTTAAAGGATTTCAGTATAAAAATCAACAACCGGAAAATCCTGTCAGGTATTGCCGAAATTATTGGTAAACCTGATTTAATTATCGATATGACCGTAGCCATCGATAAACTGGATAAAATCGGTTTAGATGGGGTAAGTAAAGAATTGTTGGAACGTGGTTTTACAGAAGCGGATTTAGAAAAACTTCGCCCGGTAATTTTACTGGAAGGCAGCAATGAGGAAAAACTGCGCAGCCTGAAAGCAGTTTTAGCACAGTCAGAAACAGGTTTAAAAGGCATTACCGAAATAGAACAGGTTTTTGAATATGTAGAAAGCCTGATCGCTTATGGTTTACCGTTAACGGCTAAATTAGAGTTAGACATTACTTTAGCGCGTGGACTAAATTATTATACCGGCTGCATTTTCGAAGTTAAAACCAACGAAGTGGCCATGGGCAGCATTGGTGGGGGTGGCCGTTACGATGATTTGACCGGTATGTTTGGCTTGAAGGATTTAACTGGTGTGGGTGTTTCTTTCGGTGCCGACCGCATTTACGATGTACTGGAAGAATTAAACCTTTTCCCAGCCTCTGCCGAAGTGGGCACAAAAGTGTTGATCAGCAATTTCGATGCAGTAGCTGAAAAATATGCCTTGCCTATTGTTCAGCAGTTTAGAAATGCAGGTATTTCAGCCGAACTGTATCCAAGTTCAGCCAAGCTAAAGAAACAAATGGCTTATGCTGATGCCAAGAATATCCCTTATGTTATTTTAATCGGTGGCGATGAAATTGCCAGCGGCGAACTTACATTAAAAGATATGCAAAGCGGCGAGCAGAAAAAACTGACTGTTTTAGGTATTCTGGAATTGTTGAAATAGAAGTTTAATTAACCACCGAGATCACCGGTTTTCACAGAACACATAGAGGCGGGAGATGCGGTCGTCATCCTGAACTTGTTTCAGGATCTATTTGGCTTAAACCTACCGTCCAATTCGCAATAAAACCGGAAAATGAACATTTTTCTCTGCGTCATCACCCCAGGCTTCTTTTAGTTCGGTAAACATGTACTCAAGCGGATTGCGCTCATTGACCTTTTTATAATGCTGCAAAGAAGACCAGGTATTTAAATAGCCAATCAACTGGTTAAAATTCCAGGTGCTTTTAATCTGAAAATGAGGCGCAGTAATTTCTTCGAAAGGGAAAGGAATGGTTTTATAACCTTCTTCAATGTAACGGCGTTCACTGTCCCAATATTTACCCAGAATATCTTCGTAAAGTTTATGCACAGCCTTATCTACCTTTTTATCGATAAACATGAGGCCATAACCAATCACTGCGAAAAGTCCATCTGGTTTCAGTGTTCTTTTAACCTCGGCATAAAATGCTTCGAAGTTAAACCAATGGATAGCCTGTGCTACCGTAATTAAATCAAAACTATCATTACCAACCGAGCTTTGTTCTGCGGGTTCAACTTTGTAGGTGATATTCGGTAACTGTAAGGCATTTTTTAGTTGGTTCTCGCTGATATCTGTCGCATAAACCGCATTAAAATGCTGGGCCAATACGCGTGCAACTTGTCCGTTCCCTGTAGCGCAATCCCATGCTGTTTCTTTGTTTTTTATCAGTGAAAACAGATAATCGTATAATTCCTGCGGATAAGTTGGTCTGTAGATAGCGTAGTCGGCAGATTGGGTAGAAAAGTTATCTTTCATTTTATTAATGATTGAGTGCTGAATGAGAGCAGGAGCGAATGCCATCAGAATAACGCTGCGCTTTCTTTATAAAATTATTATATTTTTGATTAACAAAGGTGTTAACGTTAAGTTTCATTCACTCATTCAAAATCCACTCCATCACTCATTCTCTATTATGGAAAAAACAATACATCAGAACGAAATTAAGGATGTAGAATATCGGTTAAAATCTATTTTTGGTGGTTCGGTTGGTAATCTTGTGGAGTGGTACGATTGGTACACATATTCTGCTTTTGCGCTTTATTTTTCTCCTGCTTTTTTCCCGAATAGTAATCCCACTGCACAGCTATTAGATACTGCAGGCATTTTTGCAGTAGGCTTTTTAATGCGCCCTATTGGTGGCTGGCTGTTTGGCAGCATTGCCGATAAACTAGGGCGGAAACGTTCGATGACACTTTCTGTACTCATCATGGCGATAGGATCATTAATTATCGGATTAACGCCCGGTTACAAACAGATTGGCATAGCAGCTCCCTTATTACTAATTTTTGCAAGGCTAATCCAGGGCTTGAGTACTGGCGGCGAATATGGAACTTCTGCCACTTACCTCAGCGAAATGGCCACTAAAAAACACCGTGGATTTTATTCAAGCTTTCAATATGTAACCTTAATCGGCGGGCAGCTACTGGCGCTGGGCATTCAATTAATCTTACAAAACTGGTTGCTTACACCTGCTGAACTGCACGAATGGGGCTGGCGGATCCCATTTTTTATCGGCGCCATACTTTCTTTCATTGCTTTGTACCTGCGCAGGCATATCGACGAAACCTCGGCTTTTAAAAGCAAAAACACGGCAGACAAAAAAGGTGGCATTGCGGTACTGATGAAATATCCAAAGGAAGTTTTTACCGTAGTCGGCTTAACCTTGGGTGGAACAATTGCCTTTTATACATTTAGTACTTATATGCAGAAATTTCTGGTCAATACGGTACACCTCAGTAAAGAAACCTCCACAACTTTATCCTTCATCTCGTTATTGGTTTTTGTCGTTCTGCAGCCTTTGTTTGGCCTGTTGTCTGATAAAATCGGGCGTAAACCTTTATTAATCGGCTTTGGTGTGCTGGGTACTTTGTGTACCTATCCAATTTTAACCGGCTTAGCTGGAGAAAGCAATACGACGATCATATTCTTGCTGATGATTGGCGCCTTGATTATTGTGAGCGGTTATACGAGCATTAATGCGGTAGTAAAGGCAGAACTGTTCCCTGCCGAAATCAGGGCTTTGGGCGTAGGCTTACCTTATGCTTTAACTGTTGCCATTTTCGGTGGAACTGCAGAATATTTTGCATTATGGTTTAAAAATATCGGGCACGAAAATTATTTCTACTGGTATGTAACCGGATGCATTTTAATCTCGCTGATTTTATATACCACCATGAAAGATACCAAACACCACTCTAAAATTGAGGATTAGACTTTTTGTACCATCTGCCTTAAATAGTCCTCGTTTGTAACGAGGATTATCGAGATCTGCATTTGTAATGCGGATAAGAAAAAAATGGCGATAAAATCGCCCTTTCCCTCCATCCTCGTTGCAAACGAGGACGATATAATTTTGTATTACGCCATCTTCCGTGTCAATCCGTGTTTCCGTGGCAAAATGCTGCTGCTATAGGTGGAATAACCATGAAATAGTCCCTTTAAATAGTCCTCGTTTGTAACGAGGATTATCGAGATCTGCATTTGTAATGCAGATAAGAAAAAAATGGCGATAAAATCGCCTTTCTCCTCCGTCCTCGTTGCAAACGATGATGATATGATCTTGTATTACGCCATCTTCCATGTTAATCCGTGTTTCCGTGGCAAAATACTGCTGCTATAAGTGGAATAAACCCGACAGTAGCGAAAATCCTTTTTGTTGCTCCTTCGATAAAATCAGGAAAACAGGCACAAAAAGATTGTAGCGAATGGCGGGGCTAAAGGAACCGAAGGCACTAAGCCCTGCTTTACTTATAATAAAAAAGCATTGTCATTCTGAGTTTTAATTTACGGCATAAATCAGTAACTCAATCCGTGCTTCAGTGGCAAAAATCTTTGCGGGCGTTTACAAATAATTACTCACCTCAATTAAATTCATATCCGGATCGCGGAGATAAATTGAGCTAATTTTACCATTTGCACCACTACGCTCTACAGGTCCTTCTTCAATTTCGATGCACTTTTCTTTAAGCTCCTGCATGACTTCGTTCAGCGGGAAATCGGTAATAAAACATAGATCGGCTGTTCCGGGCATCGGTTTGAAAGCTTTTGGCTCAATCTCGCATCCATATTGGTGCAGGTTGATTTTCTGGTTTCCAAATTTCAAAGCCTTTCGGTTTTCGCCAAATTCAATAATTTCCATTCCCAGGGCAAGGCTGTAAAACCTGCAGGTGCTTTCTAAATTGGCAACCGTTAATACAAGATGATCTAAGTTTTTAATGTCCATAATAATAAATTAGAACTAAAGCATTCGTCCTTTTGTTTTAGCTATAGGGAATTTATGCTTTCCATATTTGGTTAGTAAATTATCGACCAACAAAATACTCAATTTTTATATATTTACCATTATGCAAAACCTGCCTCCTTTAGCTGAACGTATGCGCCCTCAAAATCTCGATGAATATGTTGGTCAACAGCATTTAGTTGGAGAAGGTGCCGTGTTACGCAAGGCGATTGAAAGCAGTCAGCTTCCCTCCATGATTTTTTGGGGACCTCCGGGCGTGGGTAAAACAACTCTAGCATACATTATTTCTCAGGCTTTAGACCGTCCGTTTTTTAATTTAAGTGCCATTAACAGTGGCGTGAAAGATATCCGTGAGGTAATTGATCGGGCAGCACAGTTAAAAGATAGTTTTTTGGGATTACCCATTTTGTTTATCGATGAGATTCACCGTTTTAGCAAATCGCAGCAGGATAGTTTATTGGGGGCTGTAGAAAGGGGGCTGGTGACCTTAATTGGTGCAACAACCGAAAATCCATCTTTCGAGGTAATTTCCGCTTTACTTTCCCGTTGTCAGGTTTATATTTTAAAATCGTTAACTGAAACGGAGCTGGCAGGTTTACTGGAAACGGCTATTAAAAAAGATAGTATTCTTTCAGCGAAAAACATTTCCATAAAAGAGCACGAAGCTCTGATCCGTTTATCAGGTGGTGATGCGCGGAAATTATTAAATGTGCTCGAAATTGCTATTAACGGCATTGGCGGGAATAAAATCGTCCTCACCAATGAAAACGTGCTGGCGCATGCCCAGCAAAACCTTGCCTTGTATGATAAAGCGGGTGAGCAGCATTACGACATTATTTCGGCCTTTATTAAATCAATCCGTGGCAGCGACCCCAATGCAGCGGTGTATTGGCTGGCACGGATGATAGAAGGAGGTGAAGATCCGCTGTTCATTGCCCGCAGGTTGCTGATCCTGTCTTCAGAAGATATTGGCAATGCTAATCCCAATGCACTGCTTTTGGCCAATAACTGTTTCACTGCTGTAAATGTAATTGGCTATCCGGAAGCACGGATTATTTTATCCCAATGTGTAACCTATCTGGCCAGTTCGCCTAAAAGTAACGCCTCATACGAAGCCATTAACAAAGCGCAGGCTTTGGTTAAACAAACCGGAAACCTGCCCGTACCGCTTCATATCCGCAATGCCCCAACCAAACTGATGAAAAATATCGGTTATGGCAAAGATTACCAATACTCGCACGGATATGAAGGTAATTTTTCACCACAGGAATATTTTCCCGAAGAATTAAGCGGCACCAAACTTTACGATCCGGGTAAAAATCCTGCCGAAGAGAAATTGCGTGAAAAACTTAGGCAGAACTGGAAAGACAAATACAAATATTAGTGTAACATTTTCTCCTAAACGCATACTAATAGATAAACCATTAATGATTAACTAATACCTAAACTATATATGCTGAGTACTTTTTTAAGTCATCAAAGAAAATCTTTTTGGCGTTCGCGTAACCGTGGCAGTAGCATTGCCGGACAGGTTGTTCTAGGTTTTTTTATGCTCTACTTCTTTGCTGTTGCTGTTGGAATAGGCTTTGGAATGAGTATTTTTCTTCCAAAAATTTTCCCGGATCAAAATATTCTGACAAGCTTTAACGGCATTATTCTCTATTATTTTGCATTCGATTTTATCATGCGCATGCAGTTTCAGGAATTGCCAACATTGAGTATCATTCCTTACCTGCACCTCAAAATCCAAAAGAGTAAGATCATTAAGTTTTTAAATGTTAAGGCACTGTTCTCGGCATTTAACCTTTGGCCGTTTTTTATTTTTCTGCCTTTTTGTTTTGTTAGAATTTGGGGTGAGCATGGCGCATTGGTTACCATCATGTACATTGTCTCGATATTTTCGATCATGATTTTTAACAACTATATGGTGTTGTACATCAAACGAAAATCGATCACCAATACTTTGTATACTTTTTTAGGCTTGGTGGTTATTGCGGCCTTTGCTGCTTTAGAATATTATAAGGTGATTTCAATCATGGCAGGTTCTGATGTGGTATTCAGGGCCATCGCAGCCCATCCTTTATATGGTTTTGCCTTTACAATTGCTGCAGTTGCTATCTTTTATCTCAATTCTAATTTCTTGCGTAAAAATTTATACGTAGAAGAATTAAGTGCAAAACAAGAGAAAAAAGGCAGTACCGATTATGCTTTCCTTAACCGTTTTGGTAAAGTAGGCGAACTGGCCGCTTTGGAGCTGAAGCTAATCCTTCGCCACAAACGCCCGCGTTCTTCGGTTATCCTTGGTTTCTTCTTCCTGTTTTACGGGTTTATTTTTTATAAAGAAAAAGCAATAGACCGCGATGCTTTCGGGCAAATGATGTTTGGTGCTATTTTTATGACAGGTGTTTCCATCATTATTTATGGTCAGTTTATGTTTGCATGGCAAAGTGCCCATTTTGACGGGATATTAGCCAATAAAATCAATTTTAAAGATTACATCAGGGCTAAATTTTTACTGTTTACCATTGGCTGTACCATTATTACCTTATTGGCAAGTTTTTACGGGTTTTTAAGTCCGAAGCTATTACTCTTACACCTGGCTGCCTATTTATACAATATTGGTTTTGGTACTGTAGTGGTACTTTATCTGGCTACATTAAATTATAAAAGACTGGATATTACTAAAGCGGCCAGCTTTAATTATCAGGGTACTGGAGCCACCCAATGGCTGTTAATGTTTCCATATGCACTTACGCCTATTTTAATTTATTTGCCCTTTGGTATACTCAACAAACCTTATTGGGGATTGGTTGCCGTATCGGTTTTTGGCCTGGCCATGTTATTGTTAAGGGGCTTTTGGGTAAATTATATTGCAAAAAGATTAGAACTACAACGTTATAAAATAGCCGAAGGCTTTAGAGAATAATTATGATTTTAGAAGTTAAGAATTTACAAAAAGTTTATGGCGATAAAACCGTTGTAAACATCGAAGATTTGCAGATTGCCCCAGGCGAAACGGTTGGCCTGGTGGGGAATAACGGCGCTGGTAAAACCACTTTCTTTCGGATGCTTTTAGATTTAATCCGTCCTACCAATGGTGAGGTTTTATCGAAGGGCGAAAACGTAATGAACAACGATAACTGGAAAAACTATACCGCATCGTTTTTGGACGAAGGTTTTCTGATTGATTATTTAACCCCTGAGGAGTATTTTATTTTTATCGGCAGTTTAAATAACTTAAGTGTAGCTGATGTTTCTGCTTACCTGAACCAATATGGTGAGTTCTTTAATGGAGAAATATTAAACAGTGGAAAATACATTCGCGATTTTAGTAAAGGAAACCAGAATAAAGTTGGTATTGCGGCTGCACTGATGCAAAGGCCGGAAATATTAATTTTAGACGAACCTTTTGCCAACCTCGACCCAACTACACAGATCCGTTTAAAGAAACTGTTGAAGGAGCAAACAGGCAACATGACCACCTTTATTTCCAGCCACGATTTAAATCATGTTACCGATGTGTGTAACCGGATTATCCTGGTTGAAAAAGGCAGGGTGATTAAGGATTTTAAAACAGACGAAAATACATTGAAGGAGTTAGAGAGTTATTTCTCTGCTTAGTTTTTGTACTAAGAATGATACATTATAGAAGAGTCTCCATTGATCGGGACTCTTTTTTTATGGGTATCGTTCGTGTTTGTAGTAAAATTTGGTCAAAATGGGTCGAAAATACAGTTTGCTTACTTTTTGGCATTGTGTTTGAATATAACGAGTAGAAATTATAAATCTAGATTATTATGAGTATTTCAAAAGTAAGAATAGCGACATTAAGTATAGGGTTAGCGGTAGGTTCAATGGCATTCCAAAGTTGTGATAGTTTAACTAAAACACAAAAAGGAGCTGGTATTGGTGCTGCAGCTGGTGGTGTTATTGGTGCATTAATCGGTAAAAAAGCCGGTAATACAGCAGTAGGTGCCTTAATTGGTGGTGCTATTGGCGGTACAGCGGGAGCTTTTATCGGCCGTAGAATGGACAGACAGGCAGCTGAAATCCAGAAAGCTATTCCTAATGCAGAAGTTATTCGTGAAGGAGAAGGAATTATTGTAAAATTTGATAGCGGTATTTTATTCGATTTCGATAAAACGGCTTTAAAAGATGCAGCTAAAACAAACATCCAGAGTTTAGCTTCTTCATTAAATCAATATCCTGATACTGATATCAAAATTATCGGTCATACTGATAGTCGTGGTACCGAACAATATAACATGGGCCTATCAGAAAGAAGAGCAGCAGCAGTTAAAGCTTATGCGGTTTCTCAGGGTGTACCATCTACAAGATTGGTTACCATTGGTAAAGGTTTTGCTGAGCCAATTGCAGATAACGAAACTGATGCAGGCCGTGCAGCTAACCGTCGCGTAGAGATTGTAATCGTTGCTAACGATGCCTTAAAAGCGACCGCACAAAAACAAGGATAATATTGCAAATTCCCTCTACCTATGAGGTCATTATAAATGCAGCCCTGGTGTACATCCACCGGGGTTTTTTGTTTTCATTTGAGTGTTGTAAACTTTGTCGTCAACCTGCTCTTTAAGTTGACAACGCTGTAATAGAGATACAATTGTGCTGTCTGATGTTGCCATCTGATACTGTTAGTGCATTTTCTTTAGTTTTTTGAAAAGCAGGTTCCTGTGTCTATCGGTTCCGAAAGCCCCGCCATTCGCTTTACCTCACTGCGTTCGGTGTCCGCTGCTGTCGGGTTTAGTTAACTTGGTTTTGGTGCTGGTTGGGCCAAACTTACGAAGTTTTCTAACCGCCCTGCCAACCCCAAATAGCTGCAGGAAACGAATGGTTTAAATGGGATTGAAGCGGCATTTCCGATTTTAATCGGAATAAGCGAAAAGCCCGACTAACTTAAATAGATGTGAACGGCCTTGCTTTCCAAAAAATAAAAAATCTTGTATCGGGTCTCTTTCATCATTCGTCACCCTGAACTGTAGCGCAGCGGAAAGCTACGAAGTAACCGAGCCTTGAGCGAGCTCACCGAAGGTAATTTATTTCAGGGCCTATCTGGCAGGAAAGATGATCGCGTTAGGTAAAGCGACTGAAAATTGTTCACTAAGAATAAATATCTTCAAAATAACTTACCACAAGCGATTTCATCAGCATTTCCTGCTCGAGCATGGTATAAGGTGGAATGGCTTTGATTAATGTCCAATGCGGCCAGCCATCCTGGTCTAAACCCTCAAGTTCATAAAAGCCCATTTCACTCAATAAACGGCAGGTAGCAATGTGCATCAGCTCCTCTTTTTGGCGTTTGCTGTATTTCTTTGGCCCTTTGCCCAACTCCTGAACACCGATTAAAAAAAGCATTACTTTTAAATCAGGAAAATCCGAATCAAATTCCTTTGAAATCTTTTCCTGTAAAACTTTCCACTTGGCATTAATCTCCGACGGCTTCATATCTGGCAAAGATAAGGTAAAAAGGTGTAAGGCCTAAGTAAAAGCTTTGCGGTTTTAACATTAAAGCTTGAATCGTAATTGTATTTTTAGCTACATTTATAACCTATGGATACGAATATCAATAAAACAATTAATGCGGGTTTATTAGCTTACGGCATGTCAGGGAAAGTTTTTCACGCTCCTTTTTTACAGGCACACAGCGGCTTCAATTTAAAGGCTATAGTAGAACGCAACCATAAAAATGCGGTAAATGATTACCCAAATATTACAAGTTACAACAGTGTTGATGAACTCCTGAATGATGAGGAAATAGAACTGGTGGTGATTAATACCCCCAACAACCTGCATTACGAACACTCGAAAGCAGCATTAAGCAGGCATAAACATATTCTGGTTGAAAAACCATTTACGGCAACAGCTGCACAGGCAAAAGAACTTTTCGAGCTTGCCGATAGCGTAGGGAAACAAATCTTTTTCTACCAGAACCGCCGTTGGGACAGTGATTTTACCTCTGTAAAAAAGGTGATTGAAGGCGGTAAACTGGGTAAGCTGGTTGAAGTTCATTTGCGTTACGATCGTTATCGCAACGTAATTGGGCCAAAGGCGTTTAAAGAAAACCCGGTAGAGGCGAGCGGACTTTTATACGATTTAGGTCCGCATCTTTTAGATCAGGTAATCTGTTTATTTGGCAAACCATTAAGTTTCCATAAAATTTTAGGTAAAAACAGGGCTGGTACATTGGTGGATGATTATTTTTCGATCCAGTTGAGCTATCCTGATAGTCTGAATGTTTTTGTTACTTCGAGCATGCTGGTGGTAAATCCGCAGGCCGGATTTATTTTACATGGGGTAAATGGAAGTTTTATTAAACAAAGAACGGATATTCAGGAAGAACAGTTGCTGGCAGGTATGAAATTAACCGATCCGGGCTACGGTATTGAATGTGAAAGTAAAGATGGTTTATTAACCACCATTGATGCCGAAGGCCATAAAACCGAAGAGACAATCCCATCAGAAGTAGGAAGTTATTTGCCGCTTTTCGAAGCCATTTATCAGGCGATAAATAACCATAAACCTTATCCCGTTACACGCGAGGATGTTTTAATCCAGTTAGAAATTATCGAAAGCTAATCAAAAAAATATCCAACCTGTGCCATCTGTTAAATCGATGTAATCCCCTTATCTGTGTAATCCTTATATGAACTCATTGCCATTCGCTTACTTAATTCCTATTTTTCTAATTGCCCTTTATCTTATCCTTAAAAAAAAGAAAGTGGCTATTGATCCTTTAACAGATGTAGATAAAAAGATCCTGGATGATTATGTAGGTTATTACCACAATCTCGATTCGACTGATAAACTTAAGTTTGAGCAAAAAGTAGCTGCATTTTTCAGTACGGTTAAGATAGAAGCGGTAGGTTTAGAAATGACTACCTTAGATGAACTGTTGATTGCTTCAAGTGCCGTGATCCCGATTTTTGGTTTCGACGATTGGCAATACAAAAACTTAACCAGCGTTTTGCTGTATCCAGACACTTTTAACAAAGATTTTCAGTTTGAAGGTGGCGAAAGGAATATTATGGGCATGGTAGGCACAGGTTATATGAACGGACAGATGATTTTATCGCGTTCGGCTTTACGTCATGGTTTCTCTAAAAGTGCAGGGAAAGAAAATACCGCTATACATGAATTTGTGCACCTTTTGGATAAATCTGATGGTGCAACTGATGGTATTCCGGAGAATTTAATAGCCCATGAGTATACCTTACCCTGGATTAAAATGATGCATGAGGAAATGGAAAAAATTGAGGATAACAAATCGGATATTAATCCTTATGCCATCACCAACCAGGCCGAATTTTTTGCAGTAGTTTCTGAATATTTCTTTGAAAAGCCTGAACAGCTAAGGGATAAACACCCTGAATTGTATTTTCAGTTAAGCCGCATTTTTGCGCAACAGCCTGCGGGTTAAATAACAAATTACTAAATGAAAATATTTGCAACAATTATCTGTAGTCTGATTACCATCAGTGCCTTTGCACAGAAAACCTATGTATTAAGACAAAATTATCCAACAGGTTATAAGTACGATTTTACAATCACTTCCGATCAGATTATTAATCAGAAAGTTGCTGGCCGGGATGTACATTTAACCCAAAATATCGGAACAGATTATACTTTTGATATTACCGAAGGCCATTATGGCGAAAAGGATATTAAAGTTACCTATAACAAGATTTTCATAAAATCTGTGGCGATGGGCAACACCATGACCTATAGCTCAGATGATCAGGATAGTACCCAAAAAAATCCTTTTAGCGGTTTCAAAGGTGCTTCTTTTTACATGACGGTAACTCCAAATGGTGCGATTAAAACAGTTGCGGGTATTGATAAAATGCTCGATAATATGGCGGCCAGGATGACTAAGGATACCAGTCAGGTTAAACAGATTAAAAATGCTTTAAGCAAGCAGTTTAGCAACGAGGTAATGAAACAAACCATGGAATCGTCGTTTAAAATCTATCCAGACAGAGCCGTTAAAATAGGCGACAGCTGGACCGTTGATACCAAAATGCAGATGGGTATGCCCATTGAAACGATTACGCAATACACCTTGAAGGAAGTGAAAGATGGCATCGCCACACTTGGCGTAAAAGGAACACTGCTATCGAAAGGGAATTTTGAAGTGATGGGCAACAAAATGGAAACAGATTTACAAGGAACCAATTCTGGAGAGACTTCACTTGATATGAAAACCGGAATTGTATTAAATAGCCACCTTCGTGTAGAACTGTATGGTAAAATGAAATCGATGGGGCAAGACATCGATTTCGAAATGCAGGGTATTAATAAAATTGTAGGGAAAGAGGTTAATTAGGTTTAACGTTGTAGACCTTATAGGTTTCAAGAACCTATAAGGTCTGATAGCAAATTACAAACTACCTGTTAACGCCACCAAAAACTCCGTTGGAATCTCGATATGCGGAATATGCCCGCAGGCATCAAATTCGATAATTTTAGCACCGATAATTTTGGCTGCCGTCTGTTTCCCTAAAAGTTTATATTGCCCGTGTAAAGCCTGCTGATCAGGGCTAAGTAATCCTTTACCTACAATGGTTTTGTCTTCCTTACCGATAAATAAAACAGTAGGTACCTTTAAATTTTGAAACTCGTACACTACAGGTTGTTCATAAATCATGGTATAGGTTAATGCGGCAACTTTAGCCCATCGTGGGTAATCAGAACTGTTGGTTACACCTCCGGCAATACTCACCAGGTATTCGTATTCGGGTTTCCAATAAGTAAAGTAAGAGCCCTGGTAATACTTCCGTACACTTTCAGCTGTGGTTTTAAGTTCAGTTTGGTACTGTTGTGCAGTAGTGATATAGGGGATGAAAGTTTTATAATCTTCAAGTCCGATTGGATTTTCGAGCAAGAGCTTTTCGGTTGTTTCAGGATACATCAATGCAAAACGTGTAGCCAGCATACCGCCCATGCTATGACCTAAAACTACTGTTTTCTGAACGCCCAGTGTATCTAGAAGTCTTTTATTCCAGGTGGCCATTTGATGGAAGCTGTAATGGATAAATGCTTTAGATGATTTACCAAAACCAATCTGATCAGGTACGATAACACGATAACCAATATTGGTTAAGGCTTTGATTACATTGCCCCAGTAGTAACCGCCAAAGTTTTTGCCATGGAAAAGGATCGCTGTTTTTCCATTTGCAGCTGAAGTGGGTGCAACATCCATATAGGCCATTTTAATATCTTGTCCTTCGGTATTGATTGGGAAATATTTAACCGGATATGGGTATTTAACGTTATCGAGGGTGATGGACAGGGTGTCGGTTTTTTGTGCTTGTGCCTGGCTAAAAACGAACAGGATAAACGCTAGTAGAAAGAAAAATCTCTTCATAATGGGGTATGATGTAAAACTAAAAAAACTAATTGGCCCAAGTTAAACTTTTGCCAATTAGTTAGCTTAAAAATCATGCCCTTTTTGCAAAATCACAGAGAAGATCATGCTTTAAAATAATCTGAATTAATTCTTCAGCATCTGTTTTAAATATTTTACAGGCATGGCTATCGTTGTTTCGTCTGATAAACTTCCCGAAATTTTGCTCACTATTGCGTTTTCAATCTTAACATCAGATTTTCCGAAGGTATTAATGGTTAAATTACCAATGCTAATACTTTCTTGTTCATCTGCATGAATACTTACTGATGAATTTTTGCAGGAAATATTCAAATTCTTGTAAGAGTTGATTCTTGAATAAAAAACAGCGCTATCAAGATTTACGTTCAATTGTTTGATGTCTGTTTGATTTATTATTTTTGTTGTTTTTTCATTGCTGAATGTAATGGGTGAGCCAAAGCTTAATGAACCAGATTTTTTTAAATTCACATTTAAAGTGTCAGTTTTTGCAGTTAAAACCAGATTAGAGGAATTATTGAGGTTAAGCTCATCAATATCTGGACTATATACCAGTATCACTATGCCATTGCGATGATTACCCGATCGGTTAAGCTTATCGCCAAAATTGATTTGCAGTGCACCGGTACTACTTACGCTAAAATTGATACCATTTTTCATGTCCGTCGGCACTTTTACCCCTGATTTTGCACTTTTTATAAAGTGTAATTCTAGATAAATTCTTTTTGCATCAGGAATATTAACGCTGTGAAAAGGAGTTTTGATTGGTATTGAAGTTCTGCCAGAAGATTCTGTATCAAAAGGCTCTGCATTTATTTCTTGTTCCTCTACAAAGCTATCGCCGTTTGTAGGCCTATAATTTATCTTGACATTAACTGCCACAACTATTATTGGAATAATAATTAAAAGTGCGGCGAGCGCGGTTAGTAATTTATTACTTGTTTTCATTCTATTAGGCGTTAAAGTTCTCTTTTACAAATGTTTTATATTGATTTTCCAATTCTTCAAAACCAATATTAAGCAGATAAATATTCCTGAAAACCACAGGCAGATCATCCGTAATGAATTGCTGTTTTCTGTAGTTTCTTACATTATCTATGGCCGTTTCATCTACAAAAAAACCAATTCCTCTTTTATTGTTAATGATGTTCTTGTTTTGCAGCAGCTCGTAGGTGCGCATTACCGTATTCGGATTTACTTCCATTTCTACGGCCAGTTCCCGCACCGAAGGAACTTTCTCGTCGGCCTTCCATTTTCCTAGCAGAATGTGTTCGCAAACATATTCTGCTATTTGAAGGTATATTGCCTTGTTATCTCTAAATTCCATATCTATACCTTTTAAAAATTAAACTTCTTTTTCTTTGAGACGAACGTAGACTATTAACCAAATAATAAGACTGAGTGCAATTGTTGTCCAAAAAAATGTGGTCAAAACAAAACCTTTCTCGTTGCCGCCAATAATATATTTAACACTTTTATTTTCTGTTAGCCATGTTGAGAATTTGAGTGTTATAAAAAATACCAGCGCGAAAAATACGGTAACAGATAAGGCGGTTTTGATATAGTGAAAACGATTAAAGTACACAGAACCTAAGAGAAAAATACTCGTAAAGAAAAAAGGGAGCGCGAATAAAAATTTAAACTCTCTGTCGGCCGTCAGGTCATCAAAAACGGTACTGAAAGAAATTACAGTAAGCTTACCTGTATTATAATTAATGGCTTTTTTATTTTCCCATAACTCATTAAGATAACTTACAAAAATTGCATCGATTACATAAAAAATGAGCAGATAGCTCAGAATACTAAGGATAGATGTATAAAGAAAAGCACAAAGAAATTTCTCAGTAACTGAGGCAGGGGTCATTAACTCCATAATGGCCTTAGGTTTTTGGCCTAGCGAATTAAAGTATGCACTGGCTTCTATGGTAAGAAATAGAAATCCAATCATAAGAAAAATAACTACCCGGAAGCCCAGTCGCACATGTTCATTATCATCCCATCTAAAATAAGAGCTCTTATATCGAGGGATGTTGAAAAGATAGAAACCAACAATAATTATAGTGAGTATTATTAAACTCATGAGGTAAACTTTCCCAAATTCGAGCCACCGTCTTCTAAGCAATAAGCCAAATCGATTGATATTAAAGGTGTTGTTCATGGTTTAGCTGAATAAAGGTTTAAATTTGATTTTTTCGGCAAGGATAGCGTTGAAAAGAAGTTCCATGTCCAATTTACTTTCTTCGTGGTGATAGTTCGGCATTACCGCATTATAGCCCGATAACGATGGTTCTGCATAAAAAATGCTATCGTCTATTTCTTTAACTTTTTTGAAAGTTAATTTAGCGGTAATTTCTTCTACCGATGCTTTTAGGGCAATATCGTTTTCATCAAGCATAATCACGGTATCAATCAGGTTATCCAAATCCCTTACCTGATGGGTAGAGATGATGATACAGCGATCATCTGTCATGGCAGAGGCCATAATTTTTCTGAACTGCGCTTTTGATGGAATATCTAAGCCATTCGTAGGCTCATCCATAATGATCAGCTTAGCCTGAGTAGCTAATCCGAAAGCAATGATGAATTTTTTCTTTTGTCCATAACTCATATCAACCAGGTTATTGCTTGCCGGAATATCAAATTCTTTTAAAAGTCTTGCAAAATAATCATGATCAAAATTTTTGTAAAATGGTGCATTTGCTTTTAGGTAGGCATCAATTTTTACCGATGGCAAATAAAATTCTTCTGGTATAAAACAGATTTGCGCTAAGAGTGCTGGCTGTCTTTTTGCAGGATTAAAACCCATTACATCCAATGTACCACTCTGTGCATACACCAAACCGGCCAGGTTTTTTAATAAGCTCGATTTACCGGCTCCGTTTTTTCCAAGCAAACCGTAAATATGGCCGTTGCTTAACCGCATGCTCATATTTTTAAATAATGGCTTATGCTTGCTGTAGCCAAAATTAAGATTGTTAATGTTGATCATATTGCTGTATTAGTTAAATAATACACTAATGTATGATGTTGTTTTGTGATCTCCAAATTTTTGAAGAAAAAAGTTTAGCGATAAGCGTTTGACTATGGAAAATGTAAAATGGATGATGGAATTGATTTATGCTCTAATGCCATGTGAGTTATGACTTCCGTGATTTTCTCCTAGCCAGTGTGGTTTGTATAGATATAGCCTCAATGCTATTCGCCACACTCCACGCTTTCCCCTCTCCGCCATGGAAAGGTAAAATATCAGTTTAATAATTGTTGCATTAAAACATCTTTAATTGGAGGTTGTATGTTTGTGGAAAAGCAAATCACACGATATGTCTAAATTATTTTCTCCTTTTACCATAAAGGATGTAACCTTAAAAAATAGAATTGTTATTTCGCCAATGTGCCAGTATTCTGCCGTTGATGGTTTTGCCAACGATTGGCATTTGGTGCACTTGGGTAGTCGTGCAGTTGGTGGCGCGGGATTGATTATTCAGGAAGCTTCTGCGGTAACTGCAGAAGGAAGAATTACCTATGCCGATTTGGGCATCTGGAAAGATGAACATATAGATAAACTGAAACAGATTGTTTCTTTCATTCATGATAACGGTGCGATTGCAGGGATCCAATTGGCGCATGCCGGTAGAAAAGCCAGTTGTGAGGTGCCCTGGAAAGGTGGTGAGCAGCTAGCTGCAGGCGAAAATAGCTGGACACCCGTTGCACCATCTTCAGCTCCTTTTAAGCCAGGGCAGGTTGAACCTCATGAATTAAGCATTTCAGAAATTCAGGATATTGTTTTTGCCTTCCGGGCAGCCGCTCAACGTGCATTGGCGGCGGGTTATAAGGTAGTAGAAATACATGCTGCGCACGGTTATTTATTGCATCAGTTTTTTAGTCCGCTGAGCAACAAACGAACTGATGTTTATGGCGGAAGTTTCGAAAACCGTATCCGTTTGGTAATCGATGTGGTGGAAGCCGTACAATCGGTATGGCCGGAGAATTTGCCTTTATTTGTACGTATCTCAGCAACAGACTGGACCGAAGGCGGCTGGAATGAAAATGATTCGTTACAATTGGTGGCGGTGTTAAAAGATCGTGGTGTCGATTTAATAGATACTTCATCGGGGGGAAATGTACCTGATGCTTTTATCCCTGCGGGACCAAATTACCAGGTTCCTTTTGCAGATAAAATCAGAAATGAAATTGGCATTTATACGGGGGCTGTAGGTGTGATTGTAGAAGCGGAGCAAGCAGAAGAAATTTTAGAACAGGGCAAGGCTGATTTAATTTTTATTGCCCGCGAATCCCTGCGCGATGCTTATTTTCCTACCCATGCAGCTCAGGTACTTGGCGATGATACAGAATGGCCAAACCAATATGTGAGGGCAAAAAGGGAAACGCTTAAAAAGTAACAGGTGATAATAAATCCCCATAAATCGTCACTCCAAACTCGATTGGGAACCACGATTGCTCATCGAAGATCATCCTAATGCAATTGGCTTTAAGATTCCCGCCTGCGCGGGAATGACGGCTACATTAATTGAAACTGTTGTAATTAAATAAAAAAGCGGAGTGATCTTCTAGATCAACTCCGCTTTTTTTGTTTAGCAATTTATGGATTAATTTTATTTAGCCACCGTAAAAGGAATATACAAGCCGAAAGTGATATTTCTACCAGTGTTGTAAACCCCTAAATTAAGGTTTTCTGAATCTAAACGTCCTGGTTTTAACCGGCTCAGTGCATCATAATATTTATGATCCAACAGGTTATTGGCAGAAACAGATAATTTAACAGGCTGCTTACCTAAATTAAAGGTAGCGCCGATACCTGCATTTAGTAAGGTATAACCGCTTGTTGGTGTTTCGAAAACATCATCTACCCGGGCCTGTTTAAATGCAGAGTTAATGCCAACTGATAAGTAAGCATCATTTGTGCCTTTAAGCTTAGGCTCGAAACGTAATTCGTTGCGTAATGTACCCGCTGGTATAAAGGCCAATGGCTTGTTTAAACTGTTGTTTTGTGCATGTACATAACCAAATGTATTTTCGAAATGGATAAAAGGAACCGGATGTATGGTTAAACTTGCTTCTGCGCCATACAGGTTCGCGTTTACCTGGCCATAACGGTAAACCGGATAATCATCTCCTTCGGCCATTATTCTTTCGCCATTTGTTGAGGCATAAATAAAGTTGTGGATGTAATTATTGTAAATACTTGCACTGGCGCTGATTAATTTCCCTTCATATTCCAGTGCAGCATCTACCTGGTAACTACGCTCAGGACTTAAGCTGGAATTACCAATTTCGTAACGGAAAGTTCCTTCGTGTACACCATTTGAAGCTAATTCTGCCGGGTTTGGTGCACGAAATGCAGAACCTGCATTGGCTTTAAAGTTTAACTCTTCATTAAATTGATGGGTAAAACCCAATGCACCACTTACATTCGAAAATTTGTTCTGAAATGGTGCAAATTGCTCTTCACCATCTACAAATAATTGTTTTCCATTGTTTTTCCGATAATCGTAACGGGCGCCAATGCTAAAGGTGTTGCTTTCCCAGTTCTTTTTTGCGTAGGCAAAAACACCCACGCCATAAGTATCATAATTCGGAATTAAGAATTCGTCATTTGCCTTGTTTTCGCTATGACCTGCATCGGCGCTTATGCCAAATACCGGCTGCCATCCATTCGTTTCGTGGATATAGTATTTTAAATCGGCATTATAGGTTTTAAGATCGAAGAACAAAGAAGGATTTGGTCCTTCTTCCAGCTCGCGGCGCTGGTTTTGCTGATAGCCAAAATCGGCTTTCAAATTACCATTACCGATAATGAAATTGTTATTTAATGCAATTTTGAAGTGGCGGATATCCTGACGAGGATAATCTAAATCACGGTTTTTAAAGTCTGAAGTAATAAAAGATTCACCATCCTCTTTAACGAAGTTGCCATTTTCATCTAATGTTGGCTCATAAAAACCAATATTATTGCGAAAATTCGAAACGTTTAAATGAGAATATCCCCAGCTTTTGTTTAAACCAACCATTCCACTTAAATCGGTTTCATTAAAGCCAGAGTTCGGGAAATATCCGGTAGGTGTTTTAAAAGAGTAGGCATTTTTATAGGTTCCGCGGGCCCGCCAAACAAAACCATTTTGGTTACCGGTTAACATGAGTGAATTAGCGGTAAGCCCATTATTGGTCGAATAGTTGGTAATAAATTCGCCCTTAACCTGTCCTTCTGGTGCAGTGCTTGGCTCTAATAAATTAATTACGCCACCAAGTGCATCGGAGCCGTACATTAACGAGGCTGCCCCACGTAGTACTTCAACACGGTCTGATTTGAACTGATCGATTTCTATACCATGTTCGTCACCCCATTGCTGGCCTTGTTGTTTAATCCCATCATCTAACGTTACAATTCTATTGTAGCCCAAACCCCTAATTACAGGTTTAGAAATAGATGGTCCCGTGGTGATTTGAGATACACCAGGAATTTTAGTGAGCGCATCGATTAAATTGCTGGAAGGCTGCAACAACTGATCCTTGCCAAGTACTGCCGATGAAGCGCTGTTTCTTTTACTGGTGCTGCTGATTAAACTTCCGGTAATGACAATTTCCTTTGTTTCTATCGCGGTGGGTTGTAATGAAAATTCCAATCCACTTGCTGTGGCGAGGTTTACGACCTGAGTTGCTGTTTTATAACCTACATAGTGTACTTCAACTAAATAACTTCCTTTCGATGGAAGATTGTTTATGGTAAACGCGCCGTCGTTATTGGTTACCGAGCTAACTTTTAAATCAGGGATAAAAATGGTAGCACCCGGCAATGTTTGTTTTGTACTGGCATCAATAACCTTACCTTTTATATCTTTTAGTACGGCAGCGAAAGCAGTATTGCTCAATAATGTATATAGAATTACCAAGCCAATAAGCTGTAATTTTTTCATGTGTTGTGTGTAAATAGAAATGAACGAAAAGCCAAAACAATAGCTTAATTGAAGCTGGTTTCAGTTTCCCGGATAAATAATTTGATTCAGCGCGGATGCGCTATAAGAAGAAAAAATTATGCTAAAGGAGGACCGCGTAAACAGGTGCGCTTTATTTCGGTAAAGGCATTCTTTAATGTAGGTTCTGTACGGTTGAAGATTTTAGCTGATAAGAAGATTCTGTAAATGTGGTGCGTTTGCACATAATTTTTTTCAAAACTGGCATTACAGATCAAACAGGTATCGCCATGCGCCTGCACGTGGCTTACGTGTTTACAGTGCAATTCTTTCTGTACAACAGGAACGGGATTGTGATGGTGAAGAACGCTCCACGGCGTTAAGGCAATAGCAAAAACAATCAGCATAATTGCTGATAAATATTTTTTAATGTTTTGTCTATGCTTTTTCAACAGGGCAAAAATAGTAATTCCTAGGCAATTATATATATTTACAAAGTAACATTGTATTTATGAGGGTATGACAGGCTATTTAACCAATAGTTTAACCATTAATTTAAGGCCATACCAATTGTAAAGCTATTTTCGTTATTAGATGTAATCAAAAGAATCTGTAGCTCATGAAGTTTATCCGGAAAAATATATTCAATGCGTTATTTATCATTATTCTTTTGATAATTGTTTTTGTGCCTGATGCAAAAGCATTTTTAATTAGGGGCTTAATGGAAATTGGTTTTTATACACCAAAGATCGAAATGCCTAATAATGCTTCTGCCAGCCTTAGCGGCATCCGCTTTAAAGATGTTAAAGGAAATCTGGTAGATCTTGGTGATTTAAAAGGCAAGGTTATTTTTCTTAATTTCTGGGCAACCTGGTGTCCGCCATGCAGGGCCGAAATGCCTTCAATAAACAAATTGTATACGCAGTTTAAAGGCGATAAAGATGTTGTTTTCATTTTTGCAGATGCAGATGGCGATTTTGAAAAATCGGGCAAGTTTATGCTTAGTGGTAAATACGAAATGCCAGTTTATAAAGTAGAAAGCAACATTCCTGAACAAATATTTAAAGGTGCTTTGCCTACCACTATTATTTTTGATAAGCAGGGCCGATTATCTTTTAAACACGAAGGGGTGGCCAATTATGCCGATAAAAAGATTGTGGATTTCCTCAATCAACTGAAAAACACAAATTAGTTTCCATCATTAAAAGCTATTCTTAATCCTGGTCTTAATGAAATTTGATGCTGAAATGATATTTGAATTTGCAATATATGTAGTTAGCTACATATATTTGTTGATTAATCATCAGCGATGCAAAACGACTTTAAAATTGAACGGTTAAATAATCAATTCTGCGAAGAGATTATTGGGTTGATTCTGCCCATCCAGCAAATAGAATTTAATGTAGATATCGATTTAGCTGCGCAGCCAGATCTGTTAGACATTGAAAAAAATTACGATGGATCCGGCGGTGCCTTCTGGGGAGCTAAATTAAATGGAGAATTGATTGGTACTATTGCTTTAATTGCTGTACCTGAGCATCAATCGGGGGCCATCAGGAAAATGTTTGTTAAAAAAGAATTTCGCGGTAAATATTTGGGTGTTGCGCAGGCTTTGTTGAGAACGCTTTTAGCCTATTGCGCGGATAATAAGCTGAATGAGGTATATTTGGGTACCAAAGACATATTACAGGCCGCCTGTCGCTTTTACGAACGTAACGGATTTAAGCAGGTTGAAATGAAAGATTTACCAGCTTATTTTCCGCGTATGGCTGTCGATAATGTGTTTTATGGTCTGGATTTAAAACCTGTTTAATGGAACAAAATGTAATTGATGCTTCTGGTTTACTGGCCATTTCTACGCGTTTGCAGAGGCTGAGCGATCAGATCCGTAAAGATGGCCTGTTAATTTATAAAGCCTTTGGAATCGATTTTCAACCTAAATGGTTTCCTGTGCTCTATACTTTATATAAAAAATCGACCATGAGTGTAGTTTCCCTCTCTGATGAAATTGGTTATGCACATCCATCAACCATCAGTTTATTGAAAGAGCTGGAGAAAGAGAAACTGATCCGTTCTAAAAAAGACAAGGTTGATACGCGTAAACGTTTGGTTGAGCTCACCGAAAAGGGATCTGCACTTCTTGCTACGATGGAACCCGTTTGGGAAGTGATTATTAAAGCCACAGCCGATATTACCAATACACAGAATAACTTAATGAAAGCCATAAATGAGGTTGAAGCCACATTAAAGGAAAAAAGCTTTCTGCAAAGAGCAGAGGTTTATATGAAAAAATGATTGACTGATTGAATTTTGGCTGGCAAGAAAGGTTAATCAATGATTTTGCTATTTTTGCCCCTATGATTTCATTTTTCGAGGCTTCACTTAAGCAACTTTCTATCCACCATACAGGCAATAAACTGCTTGAAGAGTATTACAAATTATCTGATGCGCCTTTAAAAATTGATGATGAAGTGTTGGGAAACCTGTTAATGCAGTATTTCTTAAAACCTTTCGAAAAAGTGAATGAAGTCTACCGTTTTTATCATCCCAACGATAATCTTGAATTGAATGAAGTATTTCATTTCGTTCATGAAATTTTCGAAAACAACGAACTTTTTCACGAAGATTCGCAACAACTCGCCAAACATTTATACGATGTAGCCAATCATCCAAAAATTAAATCGGGAGAGTTGTATGTGGCTTATTTCGAAAAAGTGCAGATAGAAGGTGAACAGCTGGATGTTGTTGGGGTTTTCAAATCTGAAACAAAAGATACCTACTTAAAAGTTTATCCTGAACAGGATGGCTTTAATGTAAGTTACGAGCAAGAAGCCATCAGCATTAACAAGCTGGATAAAGGATGTCTGATTTTTAATGTAGATCGGGAGGAAGGGTACAAAGTTGTGGTATTGGATCAATCGAAGAGCAGCAACGACTCTGCCGTTTACTGGAAAGATGAATTCTTAAAACTGAAAATCAGGAACGATAGTTATAACCAGACCAATAATGTGTTGGGGGTTTATAAAAACTTCGTCACACAAAAGCTGGATGATGATTACGAAATCAGCAAAGCCGATAAAATTGATCTGTTAAACCGTTCGATGAAATATTTCAAAGAGAAAGAAACTTTTGATATTGAAGAATTTGGTAACGAAGTAATTGGCAATGCCGAAGGAATAGAATCGTTCAAAAATTACAAAAAAAACTATGAGCAGGAGTTCGAAAGCCCGATAGCTGATCACTTTGAAATCGCCGAATCTGCCGTAAAAAAACAAGCCCGTGCTTATAAAAGCGTATTAAAACTGGATAAGAACTTCCACATCTATATCCATGGCAATAAAGATATGATCGAAAAAGGTTACGATGATGATAAATCGATGAACTTTTACAAGGTATATTTTAGGGAAGAAGAGTAGGGTTTAGTCCTCAGTCCGTAGTCTTCAGTCCAAAGTCGACTCATGACTCAAGACTACGGACTGAGGACTAAATCCTCTGCTGTGCTTTTAAGGCCAGGTACTGATTAATTACATTAACCGTAAGCTTTTGTGGCGGGGTAAGGATGGCCAATATGCCATGTTTGTTTAGCTCTTTTACCATTAGTTTTTTCTCGTAGATAAATTTTTCAGCAATGGTTTTGTGGTAAATTCCTTCTACGTCTTTAGCAGGTTCTGTGCTTAATTCTTTTAATTCGGTATTTTCGAAAAATACAACCACCAGTAAGTGATATTTGGCAATTCTTTTTAAATAAGGTAATTGCCTTTGCAGGGCAGATAAACTTTCGAAATTGGTAAAGAAAACCAAAAGACCGCGTTGCTTTACTACGGAACGTACTGCCGAATACAATGCCTCGAGATTACTCTCCAGGTATCTTGTTTTTTCTTTATAAAGTACATTCATAATGCTACCCAGCTGCGAAGCTTTACGATCTGCAGTCACAATGGATCCTATATTTTCGGAGATGGTAATTAAACCGGCTTTATCTTCCTTCAGCATGGCCACCTTCGAAAGGGCAACCGTGGCATTTATGGCATAATCGAGCAGGCTCAATCCTTCAAAAGGCATGCGCATTACGCGTGATTTATCAATAACGCAATAAATATTCTGCGATTTCTCATCCGTATAGGTATTAACCATTAAACTGCCTTTTCTGGCTGTAGCTTTCCAGTTAATGGTACGGATATCGTCGCCGCCAACATAATTTTTGATCTGGTCAAACTCGCTGCTTTGCCCAACCTTTCTGATTTTTTTAATTCCGAATTCTGTTAAATAGCGTGAAGCAGCTAGTAATTCGTACTGACCAAGATTAATAAAAGAAGGATAAACCGGTAGAATTTTAGCGCCATCAAAATTGTATCGGCGGCTAATCAAACCCAGCGGCGAACTAATATATGCCCTGATGAATCCAAAATCATACTCGCCGCGTTTAGTTGGCCTTAGATTGTAGTGGATCGACTTAACTTCAGCAGATTTTAGGTGAAGTTTAAAATCTTTATCCCGCAGTTGAAACTGAAAAGGTACCTCATCAATCACCCTGGCATTTACACCAAAACCATAACTGTTCCTGATTTCGATTTGTATCGGATTTTCATCGCCATTACTCAAACGTTTCGAGGTAATTCTTTTGGCCGCAATCCCTTGGTTGTTTCGATATAGCATAAAAATATCGATAAAAAATAAAACAAGTACAGCACCGGTGGCTATTTCAGGGATATCGCCCAACCAGGCAAAAAAGAACTTCAGCAAAAAGAGCACAATGCAGCACCCTAAGGCCGCAAATAAGCGATCGGTTAGGAATAGATTGGTGTAATATTGCTGAAAGAATTTTTTCAATGTTGTTTAATCGGTTAATTATTTAAACTGGTTAACTGTTAATTGCCAACTGTAAACTGAAAATTGGCAACTGATAACTGAACTACCTCGGTACTTCAATTTTTTTAATAATCTGGTTAACAATGTCGCTTGTGGTTAATCCCTCCATTTCCTTTTCAGGTGATAATAATATCCGGTGCGCCAATACAGGCCCTGCAACGGCAATAATATCTTCAGGTGTAACAAAATCGCGGTTTTGAATCGCAGCAAAGGCTTTTGCACTGTGTACAATGGCTAGCGATGCCCTTGGCGAAGCCCCCAGGTAAAGTGATGAATTGTTCCGGGTTTCATTTACGATTTTGGCGATAAACTCCAATAATTTTGGCTCTACAAATAAATTGCGGATGATTGCCCTGGCTCCTTGTATCTGTTGAACAGATAATACTGCTTTCACTTCGTCTAATAATGTTTTATTCACTAAAGTGTGCTGCGCCATCAAAATTGCAGTTTCCTCTTCCAATGAAGGGTATTTAACCTCTATTTTGAATAAAAACCTATCCAGTTGGGCCTCAGGCAGGCGATATGTTCCTTCCTGTTCAATCGGGTTCTGTGTGGCCAATACCATAAAAGGTTCATCCATAATATAGGTGTGGCCGTCAATAGTTACCTGGCGCTCTTCCATTACCTCGAACAAGGCCGATTGGGTTTTTGCAGGTGCACGGTTAATCTCATCAACCAGAATAATATTGCCAAAAATAGGGCCTTTCCTAAATTCGAAATCTCCTGTTTTGGTATTAAATATCGGGGTTCCTAAAACATCCGATGGCATTAAATCGGGCGTAAACTGCACCCTCGAAAATTGTGCATCTATCGATTTTGCAAGCAACTTTGCGCTAAGTGTTTTGGCTACTCCCGGTACACCCTCAATTAAGATGTGCCCATCGGCAAGCAAACCAACAATTAAGAAATCAATAACCTGTTTTTGGCCGATAATGATATTTCCAAGTACATTTCTGATCTGATTTACCGCTTCATTTAAGGCGCTTAAATCGGTACGTGGGTTAAACTGTTCTTGTTCCATTGCTTTGCGTATTTTTATAAAACTGTTCTATACTTTCGTTTAAATTAATCAATTGGGTATCGCTTAAATCGCCCATGGTTGGTGTTTGCATAAAATGTTTGGTCAGGGTTTTGGCCAAGGCTTCATTAATGCCTGTTTTCTCCATCAGTACCTGAGCAAATTTGCTGTCGATATCGTTGGTTTTTAGATAATATCGGGCCCTCAAGTACTCCATAAAGTAATTGATCTTTTTAAGGGCAATATCGAGGTTGTTGCGTTCGTGATAATAAACGCTGCCAACTACATTAACAAAAGCAAGTGAAGAATTGGTCAGCGGATCGGCTATCGGGATAATTCTTTGCCTGCGTTTAATGTCGTACAAAACAAAAATGATCAAACTAAATATGGCCAGGTAGTAGGCAAACTCCAGTTCAGGATGTTTAAAGAATACCCTGAGCATATCGGTAGTGCTGTTTTTTTGCGCAGAAAAATACTCATCAAAAATGAGCTGCTTATTTCCGTGTAAATAACTTAAGGTTTTAGCGGCGTATTCTGCACCATATTTATTGAGGAGATTGAAATTGGTGTAAAAACCAGGTTCTGCGATGAGGTAAAGATTGCCTTTTCCGTAAGCATAACGGATAAAATTGGGCTGGCCTTTCCCATTTACGCCGAGTATTGTTGTTTTACTGGTATCAACCTTACTAAAATACTGGCTGCCAATGCCTCTTTCAAAACCATAGTTGGCATCCGTTTTAAATTCTGGATTGGTAAAATTTAAGGTACTTCCTTCAGGCGACATTGCAGTAGAAGTTTGTACTTTAAGTTCCTTCCTTATTTTTCCTAAATCGTAAGTAGCAATAAATACATCATTGCCCGCCTGCATATATTTTATCAGCTGTTCAAGGTCTGTTTTACTAATGTCTGTCTTTTGCGCAACTATTATATAAGCGGTATTCCTGAATTTTTTAGATTTTAAAGTGTTGTAGACGGCAGTTTTCGACTGTTGAATACTGGCTGAGGGTAAAATATCTTTAATTCTGTTGTATAAGATATAGGTACCATAAGGGATTTTATCTTTTGTGGCATATGTTGGAGCCCAGTTTGTTGGTGTAGGCTTGTTATACTGCGCAATTAAATAACCCAGAATTAGAATGGAACCAATAATCAGATATAATTTGTAACCTTTCATTTAATCTGGTTGTTAAACTGGTTAAACGATTGGTTGATAGGGTCGAATTTTACTTCATCGATAGGGAAATCGCCATACCAGATATAATCGAACTGCAGGGTAAGCTGGCTAAAATCGTTTCTCAGCTCCGGCTTACTGATTTCCATTAAATAATTATAATTGGTTTTATCGGGCTGCCATTGGATAATTTCGGCATCGCTCAGTTTTTTAAGCGCCCTCAGGTATAAAAGCCTGACAGCTAAACGGAACTTTCTTTCGGCAACTAATCTTTGTAATTCCTGTTCATAATCTATCTCATGAATGTTTTCGGTAATCACATCGTATGGAAGGATGGTTTCTTTTGATTTTTTAGCGAAGATTTTTTCAGCACCGATAATTTTAATTACAATAAACAAGATCAGTGCAACACCAAGTCCGATAAAAATATACCTGGAAAAAATATTAGCTGCAGCGCCCTGAAACAGCTCGCCAATTACATCCCAAAACCATAACCAAAATTTATCCCAGAGTGATAACTGTTGCTGACCTATTTCGTCATATTGAAACTCTTTTTGCTCTTTGTAATTGCTTATGGCATCTTTATCGAATTTTGATACTACAACCTTACTGCTATCTGTTTTAATTATAGTAGTTACAGGCTTAGCTTTAACAGGCTGTGCTTTGCTGATTACCGGAATAAAAAACAAAAGAGAAACAAGAAGATATCGGAATAGAGCGCGCTGCATTTTAATATTCTTCAGGTCTGGTATCGATAGGTTTTTCGGTATTGCCAAAATTAGAAATCCGCTCCATTAGGCCGGTACTTTCTTTTTGTTCAACCAAACTGAAATAGGCCAATGAAATGGTAATGATGGGGATGATGGTAAACACCTGGCATAACGACTGCAAAACAGTTGTAATCATGGTTAATGTTAAAGACATGTGCGGCGTTTTATGCGTAAACATGCCAATCATATTAAATATGCTGGTAGGTAAAATGATCATGCTCATACAGGCATAAACAATAATCCATACAACGATCAGTGTACCAAAGGTAATCCAGAAATTATCTCTAATAATGCTGAAGCTCCTGTTAAATGAATAACCTAATGAACCATTTTCGATTACCATTATCGGGAACATCATGGTTATATAGGGGAATAGCCAAAAGCCAGGTACCAGGCAAAACATAAAGGCAATACATATCAGGATAATTAATAGAATAGAACTCCCAAAAATCCTGAAAAAGTAATACTTAAAGTATCCCCAAACCTCATCAGTAGTTGGTGTTTGATTGCCTTTTTGCACATATATGGCGATGTAAGAGAGGATGGCAACACTCATACTGGCATAGGTGGCCAAAGAGAATAAAATAGACAAGAAATATTCTAACCCATATATATTTGAAAAGCCTAAGCCTTTAGTGTTTCTTCCATTACCAATGGTATTGATAATGTTAACCATTTTGTATTGTTGCAATAACATGGTTAACATACTGGCCAGCACAAATAAGCCACAAAATGTGAAATATATTTTAATGAGCGGCTTTATATTTTGGCGCATGAAGGTGAAGGTATCGTTGATCACCTGTCCGAAATCCCTTCTTTTCTTAAATTCAATTTTCCCTAGCATGTTAATTTAGCGTTGCTTGTTTATTGTAGATTTTTATGGGGTAAATAAATACATACCAAATGATAAAAGCTGCAGAAGATAATAAAATGGACACACTTAACCATAAAGGCATTTCAGTATGTCGTGTAACAAAACTTTCAAAAAATGCTGCAACGATAAAAATTGGGATCAGGCCAATTACAATTTTCAATCCATCTTTGGCCCCTTTTAAAACTGAAGCCATCCTGGTGTAGGTTTTGGGGAATAAGAGGCTATTTCCTAAAATTAAACCAGCGGCGCCTGCTAAAACAATTGCCGATATTTCTAATGTTCCATGGATCCAGATCACCAGAACCGATTGAAAGCCGAGGCCTTTACTGAAAAAGAAATATTGGAAAGAGCCGAGCATCACGCCATTCCTGAATAATGAAACGATGGAACCGAAGGAAAATATAATGCCTAAAACAAAAGTATATAGTGCAACATAAATATTATTAACGCCTATCTGCATAAACATGATAAACTCATTACTCTGTTTATAAACCCCAAACGGATCACCTTTGGCAATGTTTTCATTGGTCATGTTTACATAACCATCGCCCATAATTAATCGCACAAAGGTATCATCGTACTTAGCCGATAGCGCACCAATGGCGCAGGAAACCAGGAAAAATGCCAGGGCATAAAACACCTGTTTTCGGTGTTGCAGAAATATTAAGGGGAGTTCTGTTTTCCAAAAATGGATAAACCGGTTCGACTTTTCCTTTTTGTTTTTATAAACGGATTGATGTAGTTTAGAAGCTAAGCCATTGAGATAGGCTGTTGTTTTCGAATTTGGATAAAACGTTTTGGAGTAAGCTAAATCATTAGTGATTTCGATAAACTGATTGGCCACCTCATCAGGATTTGCCTGTTGCATGGAATCATAATGTTGCCACTTCTTCGAATTCTGTTTAACAAATAATGCTTCTCTCATTTAAAGGCCTTACCAAATCTCGGGTTAAAATAGCTAATTTTTTATGGAAATGAAACCAACATTATTTTCAAATCGCCTAACCAAGCTGAACAAATATACACAGATGAACAATCTAAATATGAAAATATAAGAAAACTTTAGTTTAAAAAAATAAATACTGGTTTACCGCTATTATCTTTAAAAAAAATTATGTTTGAATATGGATAGCATCAGAATTAGCACGGCTCAAAATATTGATATTGATTACGAAATTGCCGGCCTTGGTGAGCGTATAGCCGCAAGGTGTATCGATTTGGCTGGATTTATAATTCTCGCTGTAATTACCCTTGTGGTAATGGGCGCTGCACAAATGGCCATGTCGGGAAATGCAGCCATGGTTATTTTTTTCATTTTCCTGGCTATTTTTGCTTTCTACGACCTGGTTTGCGAAATTACGATGGATGGTCAAACCCTGGGGAAGAAGGTGTTAAAGATAAAGGTAATCAGCCTTGATGGCACACAACCAACTTTTGGACAGTATATTTTTAGGTGGTTATTTCGGATGATTGATTTCGGCTTCCCTTTTGGCTGGGGCGTTGTGGCGCTGGTTTCGGTAGCGATAACCAAAAATCATCAGCGATTGGGCGATATGCTGGCTAAAACCACGCTGATTAAAACTAAACCCAGAACTGAATTTTCTAATGTGGCCTTCAGTTTTAGTTTACCTGAAGAATATGAACCACAGTTTAAGGAAGTGCTGCACTTAAATGACAGGGATATTGAACTGATTCATGAAGTGTTGACCGGTTATTACCAAACCGGAAATGTCGACCTGATTTATACTATGGCAGCCAAAACCAAAGCACATATTTTTGTAACTATTCCAGGTGGGATGAACGAGTTACAGTTTTTAGAGACGGTATTAAAGGATTATAATCACCTTACGGCTAATATGAGTGTTTAGCTAAAAAACATTTTATGTAAGTAGCTGATCATTACAAAATTACCGATTACGAGAACCAATATTCTAAAGATAAGAGGACCTTTTTTGATCTGAAGTTTATACAATAAGCCAGCTGAGATAAATAAAAACAACAGCGGGATGGTAGGTGGATAAAGCGACCAGCTTTTTGATAAATCGCCTTGAAGCAGAGCGATAAAAGATCTTTGAAAGCCACAACCCGGACAATCGATTCCTGTTAATGCTTTAAATGGGCAGGTAATTAAATGATTTTGCAGCCAATCAACCAGGTTGATCGAGCTGCAAAATATAAATATGATAAACATCCTTGAATTAAACTACCGGAGGAGGCGTATCGTTTGGATTATCTTGATTACCGAATGGTTTGTTAAACGGATTATTCGGGTTATTGAACGGGTTGTTACCAAAACCGCCATTTTGTGCTTCTGCTGCCGATGGGCCTAAATATTTAGCATCGCCAAAGCCAAGCATTGGCCAAAATACAAAAGCCAATAGAATTAGTCCTACAGTATATCCCTCTGATTTGCCAAAACTTTTGCTCATTAGATTTATAAGCCAAATCGCAAAAACAGGAGCTGAACAAGGGATTAGTAACCATAAAATCCAGATCATTGGTTTACCTACAATTTCAATCATCACAATTTCTCTGTAAATAGGTATAATACAAGCCCAACCTGGTTTACCCGCTTTTTCGAAGGTTTTCCACATTCCTGCTAGAGTAATTACAATCAGGATGAGATAAAAAATTATAGCTCCTGCACCAATACCTGCGGCTATTCCGCTTGATTCATACTCATTCATAATTTAACTGTTTTTAAGGTGATTAATTTAAATAGTTAAACTAAAATAAATTTTTTAATTTAAAAACAGCATAAACAAACGTTTAATTATTTCAACACATTGGCCACTTTTGGTAATAAAGCAGTTGCCCATTCTGTGTACATTTTTCCACTTGGATGCAATCCATCGCTTGCCACTAAAGACAGATCGGTTGCTGCATTTCGGGAAGCCGGTGTAATGTTAGTGTAGCTTACGCCAGCTGAAAGCGCGATTTCCTGGTTTGCGGCGTTAAAGCTATCAATTTCATTAGCAATGCTTTGTGTACTTCGTCCGGAGTTTTTGCCAAAAGGTGTAGCACCCCAATCTGGAATAGAAACTACAAAAACCTTACTCTTGTTGCCTCCGGCAAAAGCGATTGCGGTCTGTAACAATTCTGTGAACTCCTTTTTGTAAGTGCTGATGGGGTAAGCCCGGTATTGATTGTTTACACCAATTAAAAGTGTAACAAAGCTATAGGTGCCAGTTAAATTCTCTTTTTTTATACCGTTCTGTAGTTCATCGGTAGTCCAGCCGGTAACGGCAATAATTTTTGGATTTGCCACATTGCTGCCCTGAGCTTTTAATAAAGCCTGAAGCTGATAAGGGAAAGATTCTGTCTGTTTAACCGATTCACCAATGGTATAAGAATCGCCAAGTGCCAGATAAGTAAAACTATCTTCCCCATTTGGTGAAGTTGTTGTTCGATCGCTAACGGGTTCAATAGGCATGGGCTGTTGTTTTGTACAGCCCGAAGTTAAGAAAGAAAATAAAATGGCGCTTAATAAAATCTTCATAGTGTAATCTACGAAGTAACATTCGGCTTAGTTTTATTTTAGTGCAGTAATCAGTTTTTGTCTGAAAGTAGAATCGGTAATAATACTACCCTCAAAAATTCCAAAATCACCTTCTATCATTAATTTTTCTTTTTCAGTAAGGTTGTTAAAGAAAAATGCACAGGCTAAATTCGATCCCTTTTTTTCTGTTGCATAAAAAGCATCTGTTAAAATAAATGCTGTTGATCCGCCTTTTTGCCCTAAGTGTTTAAAAACAGCCTTGTTGCCTGGGTTCACCATAGGCCATTCCATCAGCTGGTCCAGGATATTTTGAATTTCGGGTTTGAAGTAATTCCTGCTGTTAATCTTTTGCATTATATTTCCGTAATCGGCAGTAGTTGAGGCTACCAATCTATCTGACCATATTTTTTGTATTCTGTGTGGTAAATTTATGGAGCTAAAAGTTTTGATAAATGTTGAATCTGTTTTTAATTTGATGTGATTGGTTTCGCACAGTTTCCGATATTCATCCATTGGAATGGCCTCCAATTGAGCGATCCATTTTTCTTCGTCGATGTTTGCAGGCCTAAGACAGGTCATCAGCGCCCCAGCGGTAAAATAGTAATGGGGGCTATGTTGCCGTAGTTTTAGTGTTTTGATATTACGGTTTATATTTGCTAATCCCAATAAATCTTGAAGATATTCTGTATTGGCATTCGAGCTAAACCTGATCATGCCCTGGGCAACCTGTAATAAAGAAACACTATCTCCTTTTTTCTTTTTTAACGATTTCAGCCACTGAATATGTGCCCCTCCATCAGTAAATGGAATATAGTATTTGTTGAGCTCGCTTATTGCTATATTTTGATTTGCTTTAAATTTTTTAGCCGCAACCTGATTAGAAAATTCAATGGCAATCATGGTTTTGGCAGCACTCGCCAAGGGCATCAATTGATTGCTGTTATAATTGAGTACTTCCTTGCCATTCTCAATGAGTACAATCGATGCTTTTTTTGGGTTATCCTTAATGAATTTGATTATTTCATCCAGGTTTTGTGCTGAAACATGAGTTGTAATGAGCACTAAGATGAAGATAGCAATGAGCCTGATCATTAAATAAGCTTCATTTTAAAGAGTTCGGCAATATGATTCCTTAATTTCTCTTTTACTTCTTCCATATCGAGATCGTAACCGAGTTCTTTTGCTAAAGAAGTTACGGCTTTATCATCAATGCCGCAGGGCACAATATTTTTAAAGTAATCTAAATCTACATTTACATTAAAGGCGAAACCGTGCATGGTAACCCAGCGGCTGCAACGTACGCCCATCGCGCATATTTTGCGTGCCTTTTCGTTATCGGCATCTAACCAAACACCGGTAAAACCAGGATAACGGCCCGCTGCTATCCCGTAATCCTTCAAAGTAAGGATAACGGCTTCCTCCAGGGTACGTAAATATAAATGGATATCAGTAAAGAAATTATCGAGATCGAGAATAGGGTAGCCCACTAGCTGCCCCGGACCATGATAGGTAATATCACCACCCCGGTTTATCTTGTAGTAAGTTGCCTGTTTATCTTTTAATCCCTGCTCATCTAATAATAAATTTTCGGGATGCCCGCTTTTACCTAAAGTGTACACGTGTGGGTGCTCGCAAAATACCAGATGGTTTGGGGTAGGTTTATGGGTATTGTTTACACGGTTTTCTGTTTTAATGGCTACCGTTTTATTGAGTAAATCTTCCTGTTTATCCCAGGCTTCCTGATAGTCTGTTAAGCCCCAATCTGTAAAAGTAGTTGGCACTAAACCTGTCGCAATTGCTTTTTCCACTGTCTCGTTCATCTCCATTTATGTTAAGAATTGCTGGCTACATAGCCTAACATGTAACTGTCTTTTGTTTTAAAATAATTAACGGTAAGCTCTCGTGTACCTGTTGGCAATTCTACCAACGCATTTAATGAGCCTTCGTTTTTTAGCTTAAAAGGTTTAATATGGATATGCTGTTTAAATTCCAAACCTTTTTTTCCGTGCCACTTATAAATGGCCTCTTTGGCACACCAGGCTACGTATAAGCCATCCGTATTATCTCCGATCTGTTTTTGGGCCAGCTCTACATCGCTTAAAAACTTGTGCTTAATGCTTTTTATTTTGTGCTTAATGAGTTCAATATCAACGCCAACAGGATGTTCTTTACTAATCATTACAGCAGCATAATCATAAGAATGGCTTAACGAAATATGATAGTCGAAATTAACCAGATAGGGTTTGCCATGTTCATCAAACTGACAATCGATATACTCAGTGGTATTCAGCATGGTTCTCAAGAGCAGTCTGGTGCTTAACCAATGCAGCAGGCGCTTGCCGCTGTTTAACGACGAAATAATATCATGTTCATGCTGCTTAAGCTGCAGCCCGGCCAACAACTCTTCTTCCGTTTCTTCAATTTTCCAAATTGCTAAAACAGCATCCTGATCAATATTTTTATTGTAAATTATTGGCATTGATTAAATTGGAGATTACATGCAAAATTATCTTAAATAAATGATAATTTAGGCCAAAAATACGTATAAAAATGATATTATCTGATAGCAGGATATTAGAAGAAATTGAGAAGGGAACAATCATCATTGAGCCTTTTAAACGCGAATGTTTAGGAACCAACTCGTATGATGTTCATTTGGGGAAATACCTGGCTACCTATAAAAGCCGCGTGCTTGATGCAAAGGCACACAACGAAATCGAACATTTCGAAATTCCTAAGGATGGATATATCCTTCATCCGGGTACGCTATACCTGGGTGTTACCGTAGAATATACCGAAACGCATGGGCATGTACCTTTTTTAGAAGGTAAAAGCAGTACCGGTCGTTTGGGTATTGATATTCATGCAACAGCAGGTAAAGGTGATGTTGGTTTTTGTAATACCTGGACATTAGAAATATCGGTAGCGCAACCGGTAAAAATTTATGCCGGAATGCCTATTGGCCAATTGATTTATTTTGTTGTTGAAGGTAAGATCGAAACGATGTACAATTCGAAAGGTAACGCTAAGTACAACAATAAAACCACCAGGCCGGTAGAAAGCATGATGTGGAAGAATAAGTTTTAATGATTGGTTAACTGGTTAACGGTTTTTGTAATTGTTAAATTGTTAAGATTGCTGAATTGTAAACTGCCAATTTCTCCATTTAAACACATGTTAATTTTTTTGGAAAGGGCCCCTGCAATGGACAGGGGGTATAATCGAGGATTTGTTATTCCGGGTACTAAACATTGTTCCTAAACGCGATTAAAGCGAACACTTAGTGAAACGAAGTAAAGCGGAAAGCGGGGCTGATGATGCCAGGTGATCAGAACCCCTCATTTCCAAATCACCCTGCCCTGAAAGAATGTTTTTTTGAAAATGAAAGGCAATATGTTGTGGCTGTCGGGGTTATTAACAACGGACACCAAATGCTCAGAATCCTTTCATTTCCGAACCCATATCGATTAAGCTGTATTTTGCTTTCAACTAAGGATTTAGAAGTCAGACTAAATTTCATGGTATCTTCATAAAAATATGCCTTAGGTTTTGTACCTTGACGCGTATTTATTTGTTACTTAACCACATGAAACTCAAAATTACTCTCGCAATCACTTTTTTATCTCTGCTTGTTGTTTTCGCCGCATTTAAAATGGATGATGATCCGTTTAGTCAGCTTTTACAAAAACTCGAAGATTACACCAGTAAATATCCACAGGAAAAAGTCCACCTTCATTTAGATAAGCCCTATTATGCCATCGGCGACGATATTTGGTTCAAAGCTTATGTTGTAAATACCAAAACTTCGGCGCCTTCAGGCATCAGTAAGATCCTGTATGTAGAGCTGATCAATGAAAAAGATTCGCTAAAAAAGCTGGTTAAATTACCCATTATGGGAGGGATTACCTGGGGTGATTTTAAGTTAACAGATTCACTGGGAGAGGGTAATTATAGAATTAGGGCCTATACCAATTACATGCGGAATTTTGGCACTGAATTCTTTTACGATAAGACCATTAAGATTGGAAATAGCTGGGCTAACAAAGTTTTTACAAAAACTTCTTACAGTTTTACGAAAGAGAACAATGCAGATAAAGTAACGGCAACAGTTCATTTTGAAGATAAAAATGGAGTGGCTTACAGTGAGAATGAGGTAAGTTATGAAGTTCAGTTAGATTATCGTACCGTTACCAAGGGTAAAGTTAAAACAAGTTTAACAGGTGATGCGGTAATTAGCTTCACCAATAATCAATCTTTCCAGAATAAATCGGGGAAGATTATTGCGACCATTGCGCTGGATAATAAACAAAAAGTAATCAAATCTATCCCAATCACTTCCACTTCTAATAATGTTGATGTACAGTTTATGCCGGAAGGGGGAACGCTTGTTGAAGAATTGCCTCAAAAAGTTGCCATTAAGGCCGTTAATGCTGATGGCCGTGGTGAAGATGTAGAAGGAAGCATAATTGATGACGCGGGAAATGAAGTAACCAGCTTTGCAACCAATTATTTAGGTATGGGTAACTTTGTGTTTAACAATCAGACCGGGAAATCATATTCTGCAAAAGTTAAATTCAAAGACGGATCGGAAAAAACGGTGAAATTACCTGTAGCGGTTAAAAGTGGTTATGCACTTTCTGTAAATGCCTTAGATACAGGTAAGGTGGTGGTTAAAATTATGGCCAGTACCGATCTTGTGAATAGCGATGAACTAAAAGTTGTTGCGCAGCATGGTGGCAATGTGTATTATGGTTCAAAAGCCAAAATGGATAAACAGGTATTGGTGGCTAATATTCCAAAGAAAAGCCTGCCAACCGGTATTGTGCAGTTTACTTTATTTTCGGCCAGCAATCAACCTTTGGCAGAACGTTTGGTTTTTATTCATAACAAAGCCGAGTTAATTGATGTATCGCTTAACGCATCTGGAGTTGCTACCACAAAAAGAGGAAAATCGGCTTTTACTTTCGATGCCACTAACAGTAGTAAACCCGTTTTAGGTAGTTTTTCGGTTGCGGTTACTAATACAACAAAAGTGGCACCTGATGAAAATAATGAATCGAATATTCTCACCTCGCTGTTGCTTACCTCTGATTTGACCGGGTACGTAGAGAAACCCAATCATTATTTCTTAAAGGATGATCTTCAAACACAAAGGGAACTCGATAACCTGATGCTTACCCAGGGCTGGAGAAGATTTCTCTGGAGAAATATCATCAATAATGTTGGCCCGAACATTACCTACAAGCCCGAACAATCTATTACCATTAGCGGAACAATAACAAAAGGCAATAAACCTGTGCCTGGCGGCAAAGTAATGCTTATGGCTACAAAAGGAACGGTAACGATCTTAGATACGGTAACCAATGCCGAAGGAAAATTTGTTTTTGATAATTTAAGTTTTGGCGACAGTACAAAATTTGTTGTTCAGGCTAGAACTAAAACAGAACGGAAGTTTGTAGATATTAACCTTGATATCGTTCCCGGGCAGATTGTGACCAAGAATAAAAATGGAGCCGATATCGACATCAACGTGAATAATACTTTGATGAAATATATTAAAGAAAGCGATAACTATTTTAATGAGATGACCCGTTTAGGCTTGCTTGAGCGGACCATTAAACTCGAGGAAGTAACCATTACAGAAAAGAAAAATCCGGCGAAAAATTCATCCAACTTAAACGGTGCCGGAAGGGCTGATTTTGTGATGACGGCCGATCAGTTATCTACCTGCATTACCCTGTCGCAATGTTTACAAGGTAGGTTACCCGGTGTAATATTTAGAGGAAATGTGCCCTACCTAATGCGTAGTCAGAATATACCTGTTAATATTATTGTTGATGGCATGCAAATGGAAGCCGATTTTCTGGATAATGTTAATCCTAACGATGTAGAATCTATTGAGCTTTTAAAAAGTATCGGTAATACGGCAATTTATGGTTCGCAAGGTGGCGGGGGTGTAATTATCATCACCACCAAACGTGGTGATGGCGGTAGAAGCACTGCTCGTTACGCTCCAGGTATTGTCACCTTTAATCCAAAGGGATTTACGATTTCGAGAGAGTTTTACTCACCAAAATATGATGCAGAGAGTTCAAGTAGCAGGGCTGATTTAAGAACTACTATTTATTGGAATCCACAGGTTGTTACCGATAAAGATGGAAAGGCACAGTTTGAATTTTATAATGCAGACGAGCCTGGAACTTATCGCGTAGTCGTAGAAGGAATAGATGCAGTAGGGCATTTGGCAAGAAAAGTTTACACTTATGATGTTAAATAGAGAAAAATAGATAAATTTGAAATAGTATGCATGCATAGTTTATGCTGTGGTGTATTTATCTTAACATTGGATACTTAGACCTTGATACTAAACATTCAAATCTTGATACTATTTAAAATATGAATACAATTAAAGTAAGTGTTAAAGATCGCCTGGCCACCATCACATTAGATAGAGGGAAATCGAATGCCCTAAACCGCGAGTTGATTACCGAGCTTGACGATATGCTTAAAAATATTACTGCTGATGATAACATTGGCGGTGTAATTTTAACCGGAACAGCACCTTTCTTTTCTGCAGGACTGGATTTGGTAGAACTCTACAACTATAATGAGGATGAGGCTAAATCTTTCTGGCAGTTGTTTTTGGGTTTCACCGCCAATATGGTTTCGTTTAAAAAACCGATAGTAGCCGCAATTAGCGGACATAGCCCAGCCGGTGGCTGCGTAATGGCATTGGCATGCGATTATCGTGTGATGGCAGAAGGACAATACATTATTGGACTTAATGAGGTGCCTGTAGGCATTATTGTGCCAAATAGTATTTTTCAATTATATGCTTTTTGGTTAGGTAAAGCCGAAGCCAGTCGTAGTTTGCTTTCAGGTAAACTTTATAGTCCGGAAGAAGCTTTGAAAGTGGGTTTGGTTGATGAACTGGTGAGAAATGAAAGTTTGTTAACGGCTGCCGAGCGTAAGATTAAGAAATACATGGAGCTCGAAAGCAATACCTGGTCGCAAAGCAAATTAAATATCCGCGAGGAATTAATCGCTGCGGTAACGGCAGATCAATCAGCTACTTTAGAAAAAATGTTAGCACAATGGTGGTCGCCGGCAACGCGCCACATTTTAAAAACAATTTTAGCTAACCTGCAACGGAAGTAGTTTTCAATTTACAGTTATCATTTAGCGATTTACAGTGAACAGTTATCAATTTAGATAATTAACCATTCCCAGCAATAAAACAATTAACCGATAACCGAATTTACAGTTGGTTATCGAACAACTTAGCAATTGCACAATACAATTAACCAATTTCAACAATTAACCAATTAATCCGCATAACTTATGTTCAGTTATAACGCACCAATGCTCAGAGAAGACGCTTTAAAGGGAAAAACCATTGTAATTACCGGTGGTGGAACAGGATTGGGGAAAGCGATGGGCGTATATTTCCTGAAATTAGGTGCCAACCTGGTCATCACAAGCAGGAAGCAGGATGTACTGCAAAAAACTGCCGATGAAATGGAAGAGAAAACAGGAGGCAAAGTATTGGCCGTTGCCTGTGATGTTAGGGAAGTAACACAGGTAGAAAACGTGCTGGCCAAAACCTTGGAAAGGTTTGGTTCGGTTGATGTGTTATTGAACAATGCTGCAGGTAATTTCATATCTCCAACCGAACGCTTATCGGCCAATGCATTTTCATCCATTATCGATATTGTTTTAAAAGGGACGGTTAACTGTACACTTACCTTTGGTAAACACTGGATTAAGGAGAAACAGGCTGCAACAGTTTTAAATATCATCACCACTTATGCTTTTACAGGCTCAGCCTACGTTGTGCCTTCGGCTTGTGCAAAAGGTGGTGTTTTAGCGTTAACGCGGTCTTTAGCTGTAGAATGGGGTAAATATGGTATCCGTACCAATGCGATTGCTCCAGGTCCGTTCCCAACTAAAGGCGCATGGGAGCGTTTATTGCCCGGCGATTTGGCCAAAAAGTTCGACTTTAAAAACCGTGTACCGTTAAAAAGAGTTGGCGACCATCAGGAGCTCGCTAATTTAGCTGCATTTTTAGTGAGCGATTTTTCAGGCTATATTAATGGTGAGGTAATTACCATCGATGGCGGCGAATGGTTGCAGGGTGCAGGCCAGATGAATGGCCTGGAGGCAATCCCGAACGAAATGTGGGATATGCTGGAGCAAATGACGAGAAGCGCTAAATAATGCGATATGGTAAATGTGATCAAACGCAATAATCAATTATTACCACAAAGAATACTCACTTGGTTTATTGCATTGGTTTGGCTCGCAAACGGCTTGTTTTGCAAAGTGTTAGGTCTTGTGCCCCGGCATGAACAAATTGTTGCCAGAATTTTATCGTCTAACTATAGCCATAACATTACCGTTCTTATAGGCATATCAGAGATTATTATGGCCATCTGGATTTTGAGCAATTTCAAAACCAGGCTAAATGCCATTGTTCAGATTGTCGTAGTTGCTGTAATGAATGTCATCGAATTTATGTTTGCACCAGATTTATTGCTTTGGGGAAGATTTAATTCACTTTTTGCATTTATATTTATTCTGGTTGTGTTTATCAATGGTTTTTATTTAAATAAAAAATAACACAGCAAACATCATGTTCTCATTTCTAAAAAACCATCCCTTTGCAGTCGACGCATTTTTCGAAAATTCTCTTGTATTAACATTTGCTGTCCCAAAAGAAGAGTTGGAGAGCCTTATTCCTGAATGCCTGACCTTGGATACCTTTAACGATAAATGGGCCTTCATTGCCATTGCTATGGTTCAGACTAAAAATTTGCGGCCCAAAGGCTTCCCTGAATTTATGGGCAACGATTTTTTCCTTATTGGATACCGCGTATTTGTGCGTTATACGAACAAAGCTGGTAAAAGCCTGCGTGGTCTATATATTTTAAAATCAGAAACAAATAAAAAGAAAATGGAGTTTATGGGGAATATTTTTACCCATTATAATTATAGCACAACCGATATTACGTTAATTGATAAAGAGACTATTAAAGAAATTACTTCAACGAAGTCTGGTTTTAAGATCGTAATCGAAAAAACAGACCAGGAGATCCCTTTGCCTGAACATTCGCCATTTGCCGATTGGAAAGAAGCCAGAAGATTTGCCGGACCTTTACCCTTTACCTTTACTTACAACAAAAAAAACAAGGAAGTTTTAGTTATAGAGGGTGTCAGGAAAAACTGGCAACCGGCACCGATTAAAATTGCTGATTATAACTTTGGTTTTTTAAATTCTTTGAACCTAAAAGACCCGATTTTAGCAAATGCCTTTGACATTCAAAACATTCCTTATTATTGGAAAAGCGGAAAAATTGAAAAATGGAAGTGAAAAGAAGAAAATTTCAAGGTGTGTTAAACATTTTAAGCTTTAACAGGCATTTTTACATATTTGGCCTTATTGTTTTATTGTTAGTGGTAATTAGCCAAATACTAATTCCATGGTCTGCTACCTTATTTTGGATAATCATTTTAGCTTTTCTTTATGGTCTTTTTATGCCATTAATCGTATCTGCATATGTTTACGATTTTTCGGGATATTATAATTTCGACTGGCTAAACAAAACGGGTATTACCAATTCCAATCCAGATTTAATCTTAAATATTAACGCAGGTTTCGATGAAACAAGTTTCATTCTAAAAGATCATTTTCCGCAAGCAACTTTAAAAGTTTTCGATTTTTACAATCCTGAACAACATACAGAACAAGCAATCATCAGGGCAAGAAAAGTAAGCTTACTATTTCCCGGTACAAAACAGATCACAACGGATTTGATTCCTCTGCCCGATAAATCCGTCGATATCATATTTCTATTGTCGGCTGCGCATGAAATAAGATCGCAGCACGAGAAGATCGTTTTTTTAAAAGAATGTTATAGGTTATGCAAACCTACAGGCAAGGTAATTATGGTCGAACATTTACGCGATCTGCCCAATTTTATAGCCTTTTCTATCGGTTTTACTCATTTTTTCTCAAGAGGAGTTTGGCGAAAAGCATTTAAAGCGGCGGGTTTTTCTTTATTTTCAGAAACGAAATTCACCCCGTTTATGTCTATTTTTAACTGTTGCCCTTAATTTAAATGCAAATACACTTATTAATAGTTGGTTCTCTTCTGGTGGCATTGGCACTTATCCATATTATTTTTCCAAAATATTTTAATTGGGAAACTGAACTTAAATTACTGAGTTTAATAAACAGGCAGATGATGCTGGTGCATACATTTTTTGTTGCGCTTACCGTATTTTTAATGGGGCTACTCTGTTTAACCTCATCAAACGAATTAATACATACTGATCTTGGACGAAAAATATCGCTCGGTTTGGGCCTGTTTTGGATTACGAGATTCTTTATCCAGTTTTTTGTTTATTCTAAAGATTTATGGAAAGGTAAGCTATTCGAAACCACTATGCATACCATGTTTTCTATTCTTTGGGCTTATTTTAGCTTCGTATTCCTCTTTATTTTTTTTAAATACGGAGCAGTTTAAAGCAAAAGTGCTTTATCGCAAAGTCTTACTACTTCATACTGGGCTACTTGATGGTAAAATATTATCTTTGCCGATATGAATATCTTACTTTTAGGTTCAGGCGGCAGAGAAAGCGCATTCGCTTGGAAAATGAGCCAGTCTTCGCACTGCGATAAACTAATTATTGCTCCAGGTAACGGTGGTACAGGAGCTTATGGTACAAACATCAATATCAATGTAAACGATTTTGATGCCATTAAAAAAGTAGTGCTTACCGAAAACATCGAACTCGTGGTAGTAGGCCCTGAAGAACCTTTGGTAAACGGTATTCACGATTTTTTCCTTGCTGATGAAACCATCGCACACATCCCGGTTATCGGACCTAAAAAAGAAGGTGCTATTTTAGAAGGAAGTAAAGATTTCTCTAAACAGTTTATGGAGCGTCATGGTATTCCTACTGCAGCTTCAAAATCTTTCACACCCGAAACTCTGGAAGATGGCTTGGCTTATCTGCAAAACCATGCTTTACCAGTTGTTTTAAAGGCAGATGGTTTGGCGGCAGGTAAAGGTGTATTAATCTGTACCGAAACCATCGAAGCACAGGAAGAATTAAAACTAATGCTTGGCGGTAAATTTGGATCGGCAGGGGCAACAGTAGTAATTGAAGAATTTTTAAGCGGCATCGAACTTTCGGTATTTATTTTAACCGATGGTGAAAATTATATCACACTGCCTTCAGCTAAAGATTATAAAAGGATTGGCCAGGGCGATACCGGTTTAAATACTGGTGGTATGGGCTCGGTTTCTCCGGTTCCTTTTGCCACACCCGAATTTTTGGCTAAAGTAGAAGAACGGATTATTAAACCAACGGTTGAGGGTTTAAAGAAGGATAATATCGATTATACAGGTTTTATCTTTTTCGGACTGATTAAAGTAGAAGAAGAGCCATTTGTAATTGAGTACAATGCACGTATGGGTGATCCGGAAACAGAAAGTGTAATTCCGAGGATTGAGAACGATTTGGTAGAGTTGTTTTTGGCAACAGCCAATAAGCAATTAAATCAGGTAAGTTTGGTAATTTCTGAGCAAACAGCAGCTACCGTGATGATTGTGGCCGGTGGTTACCCTGGCGATTACCTGAAAGGCAAAGCCATTACCGGAATCGAAAACTTACGCCATTCGAATGCCTTCCATGCGGGAACATTGTTAGAAAATGATGTAGTGAAAACAAATGGTGGAAGGGTAATTGCCATTACCAGTTTGCAAAAAGATTTGTTTACTGCGTTACAATCGGCAACTGCTGATGCCGGCAGAATTTATTTCGACGGAAAATATTTCAGAGAAGACATCGGGTTTGACCTGGTTTAAAAGCATATAAGTTGAAAAAAATACTGAAGAAGATTTCCGAAACGGCCATAAAACAAGGAGAGTTTAGCTTTACACCTGAGCAATCCGAGGCAAAATGGCTAGGTAATCAACCTGCTACCTTAGCCGAGATAGAAGAAGCTGAAGCAAGATTGGGGCTAACCTTGCCAGATGATTATAAAGATTTTCTATTGATCACCAACGGGTTTACTACCCCAAATGAACACGTTGATCCGTCGTTTTCAAGAATAAACGATGTAGCATTTCTAAAGGATGTTGATCCACAGCTGATCGAAATCTGGACTGAAAATATTGAATTGCTTGATGTGGCCGTTAAATTAGCCAGAAGCATTATTGTTGGAGGAAGAGATGAGGAACAGTATTTTCTTTTAATCCCGCCGGTAATCGAAAATGCAGATTGGGAATACTGGAAATTCGCCTCGTGGATTCCAGGAGAAGACCCTTACGAAGGGCTTGAAAACTATTTCATAAACGTATTGGATTTCTTAAAATCTGCCTGATGCGTTTCCGTATAAAACAAAGAAAGTCCCAATTTTTGATTGGGACTTTCTCTTTTAATGCGTATTTCTTATTTCGATTTACTGCCTAGTAATTCCTGAAGTTTATCTTGTAAAGCCTGTTCTCTTAATCCTTTAGCAATAATTTTACCTGTCGGATCAATTAAGAAATTGGCTGGAATTGAACGGATACCATACATTTGGGCTACTTCATTCTCCCAAAATTTTAAGTCAGAAACATGTGTCCATGTTAATTTGTCGTCAGCGATTGCTTTTAACCAGGCGTCTTTTTTACCCGGACGGTCTAAAGAAACGCCTAAAACAGTAAAGCCTTTATCTTTAAATTTTTCATAAGCAAGAACCACATTAGGATTCTCCTGACGGCATGGACCACACCATGAAGCCCAAAAATCGATCAGTACATATTTTCCTTTAAAATCAGATAATTTTACCGGTTTATCGTTTACATCATTTTGTGTAAAATCCATGGCCATTGCACCTACAGCTGTTTTTCTTCCAGCTTCGAATATCTGTGCAATGTTTTTACCTGTTGAACTTGCCTTAAGCTCAGGCGAAAGTCCTGCAAAAGCTTTTTCTGCTACAGCAGCCTGATCAGGATCTGAAGCCAGCTGACTAATTGAAGTTAAGCTGATAAATGATTTTGGATTGTTGTTTGCAAATTGCAATAACAGTGGGGTCATTCCTTCTGATGCTTTTTCAAATTTAGCTCTCAGTGCACCTACTAACTCTTTATTTTGTTTTTGCTCTGCTGTATAACCTCTGTATTCTGCATCGATAGCCATAAGCTGATCATTTATCGGCTTGGTTAATGCGTTTAACTTCGCTGCATCAGCATTAACGGGAGAACCTGTAATTGTTGCATTTTTTAATGAATCTGCTGCGGCCAGTTTAATGTTACCAGGCTCTACATAAAGCGATAAAGCATCTAATTTTTCGCCTTGTGCCGGACGGTTAACATAAGGATTTTTGTTTAAGAAAAGACTTCCTTGTGCCGGGCTCAACAATGTTCCTTTAAATGCAAAAGCACCATTTGTTACTGTTGCAGAATCGGTAGTATTTTTTCCGTCACCTTGATAGATTAAATAAACCTTATCTCCGGTTTTCAATCCTTTTATGTCGCCGGTAACGGTAAATGGCTTTTGGGCTAAAGCTGCAAGAGGCAATAGTGCCATTGCAGATAATAATATTTTTTTCATGTAGGGGTTAGTTAATCTTTTGCCAAATATAAAAATCTGTACCGCTAAAACGTAAATCGCTGTGTAAAATTATGATAGATTATTTATCTGAACATAATATTCATCATTACTATACCATCTTACGTCATGGATTTCCAACTTAATATTTTATGCCTGCTACGCTTTTGGTTATCCAAGCCTCCATAAATTAATGTTTTTTCCACTTTTTGCAGACTTGCATTTAACTCAAATTTATCTAGGTTTTTAAATAAATCAGAAGTGATGGTTTGTGTCGCTTTGATTTCAAATGCGGAAAAGCCGTTATCTGTTGGCAGGAGTAAATCCACCTCATTGGTGTTGCTATCTTGCCAAAAGTAATAAGCCGATTTTTTAATTAAAAATACAACAAAAGACATTGATATACAACATCAACTTTTAAATTACATAGCTTTAACTTTGAAATTACATAGCTTCAACTTTGAAATTACATAGTTTTTAATTTAATTTTTGGTAGGTTCTCCACCACAAATCGGGCATTTCGCCATTAACGGCAGTCTGGTAATCATCATATCTGCAAGGTACCAGATGGTAGCGTTCATTTTTAGATTGACCAGATGGGTAAGGAACCTGCATCCACCAGCGGTCTGATTTTTTGCTTTTTACAAACATCATTTCCCCCGAACCATCTTTTAAACTGGTTCGATAGATCATAAACTGCGATTTAGGGGTAAGCGGGAAATCCTTTTTGCGGGCGTAATACCCATCCACAAAGTACCATACCATTTGAGCAAGTAAGAAGGCTGTTTGTCCGTTATTGTCGTAGGCAGGATTAAACTCGTAAAAGCCAATTGAGGTTAATTTATCATTCATGCCTGCATAACGGGCAATGCGACAGGCTTCTTCGCCATCAAAACCATTTGGCGTGGTGTTCGCATTAGCAGCAGCATCGGCAGAGCGGATAGCACCTATATCGAAGCTAATCATGTTTGCATTGCGGATTATCGGCTCCGTTAAGGTAATGTCCTGGGCAAATTCGCCCAAACGGTGTACGTCGAAATATAATTTATCCATTACGCTCAAACTTTCCTGATTTACAAAATAAGTTTGATACCCAACATTGCTAAAATTGAAAAGGTAATTGGGTTGGTGTAAGAAAATCTTGTTCAGGTAACAATCCGATCGCGTAGCAATTCCCTCATGGTCATCATCGCCAATATCAAATTGGTTATCAATAATAACCAGATCTACTTTTTGCTCTAAATCTTCGTAACCCAGGTATTGGCCATAAGTTAAGTCTTGTCCGCCACCAATAATAATCGGAATAATGTCTTTTTTAATCAGCTCCGAAACCACCATCTTGATGGCGATGTAGGTATCGGCAATGGTTGCGCCATGTTTAATGTTGCCTAAATCGACAATCCTGCTGTTAAAAGCACCTTCATTGAGTTTGTAAAATTTCTCTCTAAAATAATCGGGCGCCAGGGCAGCACCTTCATTATTCACAGCACCTCTTCCATCAAGTACCCCAAAAATTGCCAAATCGTAGGTATGCTCCTCAAAATCGGGAAACGATTTGGTGTAAATCTGCGCTTTTAACCCCAGCTGACTTGTAAAAAATCCTTGCGTGGGTGTAAAACTATCGGGGTTTATTGGGGAAAAGAAATCCGTTAATGACATATATTTAAAACTCTCGGCTCAAATATCTATTTTTGAATGCGTATTTCCACATATAGCTCGAAAAAAATAAAATGATACTGGTAACCGGAGGAACTGGATTTTTAGGATCTGAATTAATTAAGCAGTTAACCGATAAGGGTTTAGCTGTTCGGGCCTTGAGGCGGGAGAAATCTAAAATTCCGTCGCTAATCCAGAATAACCCACTTATTGAATGGTTTGAGGCTGATATTAATGAGCCATCTGCACTGGAAGATGCCTTTATTGGGATGACCAGAGTTTACCACTGCGCTGCATTTGTATCTTTTAACCCGAAAGATAAAAAGCAACTTTTTCATGTCAACATAGAAGGAACTTCGAACATTGTAAATCTTTGTGCAGAAAATAATTGCCGCTTGTTGCACGTCAGCTCGGTAGCGGCACTGGGTAATGCTAAAAAAGGCAATAAAATTACCGAAAAGGACTTTTGGGAATACGATGCCAAAGCACATGCCTATGGTTTGTCTAAATACGAAGGCGAGATGGAGGTTTGGCGGGGCATTACTGAGGGTTTAGATGCCATTATTGTTAATCCATCGGTCATTATAGGTAAAAATGCCGGCTTTGAAGGGAGTGGCGCTATTTTTAAACTGGTAAAAGGTGGTTTTCCGTTTTATACCGATGGGGCATCGGGTTTTGTTGATGTGGAGGATGTGGCCAAAGCAATGATCCTGTTAATGGATGCCGAAGTTTCGGGAGAGCGGTATATCATTTCTGCCGACGATTATCATTATAAAGCGCTGTTCAGCGAAATTGCACAGGGTTTTGGCGTTAAAGCACCAACAAAAGAAGCAAAGCCATGGATGCTCGGAATAGCCTGGAGGGCACTAAAATTTGCATCCATATTTACGGGCAATCAGCCTTCCATCACTAAAGATGCGGCAAAGAGCAGTGTAACCTTAAGTTATTACAATAACCATAAAGTAAAAACGGAAACAGGCATTACCTTTAAGCCGGTTGCCGAAAGCATAAAAGAAATTACCCAACATTTAAGATAATGCCCAAACAGAAAGCCTATTACATCATCGATTTTGATAGTACCTTTACACAGGTAGAAGCACTTGATGAACTTGCCCGAATTTCGCTAAAGAACCACCCCGATAAAGAGGCGATTTTTCAAAAAATTGAAGATTATACCAATTTTGCCATGGAAGGGAAACTTTCCTTCTCCGAAAGTTTAGCGCAACGTGTTAAACTTCTTGAGGCAAATGAAGATCATTTAAAACAACTCATCAAACATTTAAAAAAGAAGGTATCTACTTCTTTTTCGCGTAATGCCGAGTTTTTTAAAAAACATGCCGATGAGGTGTTAATTGTTTCTGGCGGATTTAAAGAATTTATCACCCCAGTAGTAAGCCAGTACCACATTAAAAAGGAAAATATTTATGCCAATACTTTTGTAACCACTGGTGATGGTAAAATTATAGATTACGATCATGCCAATCCTTTAAGTGAAGAAGGTGGTAAAGTAAAATTACTTCAGCATTTAAAACTCGAAGGCGAGTTATTCGGCATTGGAGATGGCTATTCTGATTTTCAACTGCGTGAAAGCGGGATCATCAATAAGTTTTTTGCATTTACTGAGAATATTGCCCGTGAAAGCATTGTTTCAAAAGCCGATCACGTAACCCCAAGTTTCGACGAATTTTTATACGTAAACGATCTGCCGCGTGCCATTTCTTATCCTAAAAACAGAATCCTTTGTCTGGTTATTGGTGACGTTGATCCCTTAACGATTGCAATTCTTAAAAATGATGGTTTATCGATTAGGCATAAAACCTCTTTTGAAGATAAGTACGTAAAAGATGTGGGCATTATCCTTTTGGCTGATGGTGAAAAGATTAATAAGGAACAGTTAAAAAATGCAGCTAAGCTAAAAACCATTGGTTATTTAGGTAATGCAAAAAATAAAATAGACCTTGATTTATGTACCAAACAGGGCATTGTTGTTTTTGATGACCCTAAAAATAATCCACGTAATATCGATTTTATCCCGAAACGGGTTGCCGATTTTATGAATACCGGAGCAACTTATTTAAGTAGTAATTTCCCAAATCTGCAATTGCCGAAAATTGAGAAATCGCACCGTTTAATTCACATTCACAAAAACGTTCCGGGTATTATGGCGAAAATCAACACTGTTTTTGCCAAACACGATATCAATATTGTGAGCCAGTTTTTAATGACCAATCCTGAGATTGGCTACGCCATTACCGATATCAATGCTGAGTACGATAAACAATTGTTTAAATCGCTCAAAAAGATCGAGCATACAATAAAGTTTAGGGTGCTGTATTAATCAGTATCGTCATTTCGAGCGGAGTGCAGCGCAGTCGAGAAATCTATTTTAAAAGATCTCTCTCGAAAATTCGGGACTGTGCTTCGGTCGAGATGACGACCTTCCTGTTAAAATCTGTCATTCTGAGTGCAACGAAGAATCTTTTTTAGAGTGCTGCCTTTTAGTGCTTCATTTGTTGTAGATTCTTCACTGCGTTCAGAATGACAATAACACTTTTCTCTGTACGCCTCACGCGCTCTACCTCAAAAACTGATGCCTCTTCAATAGCAAATGTTTAGGTGCACCGATGCTTTGTGACCGGTAAATTCCCGTATGGCCTGAAAACAGATAAGCAGTAACACAGGCTAAGGCGATATAGATTCCCGATGCTGTACCAAATAACTCTACACCCATAAAAATACAGGCCAAAGGTGTGTTCGCAGCCCCTGCAAAAACCGCCACAAAGCCCATTCCTGCCAATAACCCCAAGGGTAAGGGGATGAAGAAACTCAAAAAGCTACCCAGTGTGGCGCCCATAAAGAAAAGTGGGGTTACCTCGCCACCCTTAAACCCTGCACTAAGGGTAAATGCAGTTAAAAATAACTTGATCGCAAATGTATAATACGCTTCTTGTTGTACAAAGGATGCTGAAATAACCGGAATGCCTAAACCAATGTATCGGGTATTTCCGATCAGGTAAATAATGCCGATTAAAACTATTCCACCTATAAACGGCCTTAATGGCGGGTATTTAATTTTGCTGAAAAGGTTTGATAAACCGTGATTTAAGGCCGAGAAAGACCTGGCCACTAGTCCGAATAATATTCCGGCCCCTAAGGATAATAATAAATTAACCGAATTCATCTCCGGTACCAGGGATATGGAATAATGCGTATGACCAACCCCCCATGCCTTACAAATATAATCGGCAATAATTGCCGTGATAAATGAAGGGAGAATAGCGCCGTAGGTTAAACTTCCAATAACAAAAACCTCCAATCCGAATACAGCTCCTGCCAATGGTGTGCCGAAAACAGAAGCAAAACCAGCGCTGATCCCACAGATGAGGATCACTTTTCTATCTCTGGCTTTAAGTTTAAACAGTTTGGTAAACTGATCTGCAAAGGCTCCGCCAATTTGCACCGCTGTGCCTTCTCTTCCTGCCGATCCACCAAATAAGTGGGTAATAATTGTGCCTGCAAAAATGAGTGGTGCCATGATTAGCGGAATCACATTTTTGGGTGATTGCAATTCTTCAATCAAGAGGTTGTTGCCTTTTACAACGCTTGCACCCCAGTAATGGTAAGCCAGGCCGATGAGTAGCCCTGCGATTGGTAAAAAGGCGATTATCCAGAGGTGCTGCTCTCGGTAATGGGTTGCCCAGTTTAAAGTTTCTAAAAATAAAGCAGAAGCTGAACCAATAATCCCACCCAGGATTGCAGAGATAAACAGCCACTTTAAAGTGCTAATGAAGAGTAATCCGAAGTCGCGTTTAATAAAATGTTTGATAGACAGAAGAAATCCTTCTGTTAGTTTTTTAACAGGCATTTGAATTCAATTTTAAATAAAAATCGTAGGAGTCATCAGCCTGTTTGGGCGGTTTTGGCGGTACTCCATCGCCATCGTTTCAAATGTATAAAATTTAGTTATTTGTTGCAAAATCTTTATCACCTTTGTGCAGCTAACTTTAAACAATGGATTTCACACCCGAAATAAAAGACAAACTACACCAACTACAGGAAAAGTACACCGCAATGGGGCAAGATATGGCATCATACCTTGATGGACTTTTATATGCCGATTTCTTAACCTATTGGGACTACATTCATTTGGATACTTTGCTGAGCTTGCAGAATCCTAAAACACCCATCCCTGATGAAGAGATTTTTATCATGTACCACCAAATCACCGAGCTTTATTTTAAGCTTGCGCTGCACGAATGCAGGCAGATTGCGGAGCATGAAAATTTAACTGTCGAATTTTTTACTGCACGTGTAAAACGGATTAATGCTTATTTCAATGCTTTAACTACTTCTTTCGAGGTGATGGTTGATGGTATGGAAAAAGAACAGTTCCTGAAATTCCGCATGTCGTTATTGCCTGCCAGTGGGTTCCAGTCGGGTCAGTACCGAATGATCGAGATCTGCGCTACGGATTTTATCCGATTAGTAGATAAAACCAAACGTGAAGAACTAAGTACGGCAAGCATAGAAGAACAATTCGAAAATATTTACTGGAAATTTGGTGCAACCGAACTGGCTTCAGGTAAGCAAACTTTAACTTTAAAGCAATTTATTAAAAAGTATGCGGCACAGTTTTTACAGCTGGCCAAAGATCGTACTTTAACCAATTTCTCCGCTTTATACCATCAGTTGCAAGCAAATGGTGCCGATGTTACTGCACTTGCAGAAGAATTACGTAAGCTTGATTTGTACGTAAATGTTGAGTGGCCATTATCGCACTATAAATCGGCCGTACGTTATTTGGAAAAAGATCCCGTTGATATTGCTGCAACAGGCGGAACCAACTGGCAAAAGTACCTGCCTCCGCGTTTTCAAAAAAGAATTTTTTATCCGTTCTTATGGACCGGTGAGCAAATGGAAGAGTGGGGTAAAGGCTGGGTGCTTAGTGTACTTAAAACACTCAAAAACAAAGATTAATATTGTAAAAAGCTATTAAAAAAGCCTGTTTTTTCTTAATTTGCGCGAAATAATTAATGACAGAATGAGTGAATTACTGAATTAGAGAATTGAGGCGCAAAACACGCCATCATTTCAATCAATTACTCATTCAAAAAAATAAAAGTATGACCGAGACATTAGATATAAAAATCACAAAAGCAGACCAAACACGTTTGACTGTTACTGATTTTTCGCAATTACCGTTCGGTAAGGTTTTTACCGATCACATGTTTACTGCCGACTACGAAGATGGCGAATGGAAAAATTTACAGATTCTTCCTTATGGCCCGATTCCGATGAGTCCGGCAATTTCTGCACTTCATTATGGACAGGCAATTTTCGAGGGATTAAAAGCTTATCGTCAGCCAGATGGAAAGATTAGTGTGTTCCGTGCAGATAAAAATTTCGAACGTTTTAACAAGTCGGCGGCAAGAATGTCGATGCCAGGCATACCTGAAGAAATTTTTATGCAAGGTTTGGCGGCATTGATCAACGTTGATGAGAAATGGGTGCCTAATCAGGAAGATTATGCATTATATATCCGTCCGGTAATGTTTGCAATGGATCCTTATTTAGGTGTTAAAGCATCTGATACCTATAAGTTTGCTTTATTAACCACCCCAACTGGTCCATATTACAGCAGTGCATTAAAGGTTAAAATCGAAACTGAATTTACACGTGCAGATGAGGGTGGAGTAGGCTTTGCCAAAACTGCAGGTAATTACGCGCGTTCGTTATATCCTTTCGAGCAAGCTAAAAAAGAAGGTTATGATCAATTGATCTGGACAGACTCTGTAACACATGAGTTTATTGAAGAAGCTGGAACAGCGAACTTACTTTTTGTAATTAATGGTAAATTGGTTACGCCATCAGTACGCAGTACCGTTTTGGATGGTGTAACACGTGATACCATTATCAAACTGGCTAAAGATGCAGGAGTAGAAGTTGAAGAACGTAGGGTTTCCGTTAAAGAAGTGATCGAAGGAATCGAAAACGGAAGCTTAACCGAGGCTTTTGCCGCAGGAACTGCAGCTACCGTAACGCATGTAGGCGAAATGGGCTATAATGGTCAGATCTATAAATTGACCGATCCATCAACCAGACATATTTCTAACGGCATTGCTAAAAAACTGAACGATATCCGTTATGGTTTAGCACCTGACGAATTTGGTTGGAACTGGGTGATATAAAGATCATCAGCCATAAAAAATAAACCCCGATGCAATAGCTGTATCGGGGTTTATTTTTTTTTATCGTCATGCTGAATTTATTTCAGCATCTTTAAGACCCGGAAATAAATTCAAGCTGGCGACCACTAAGTTTGTTATTTATCTAAAATCACCACGCCTTTAGCTTCGAATGCGAGTTCCTTTTTAGGATCGGTAATTTTAGCGACTTCTTCAGGAGATTTTTTAGCGTCTTCTGCATAATGGCGTAAAGTTTCTACCGAGATGCTTTGTTTCTTCGCTATGCCATCCAAAACTACTTTTTTGCCAACTATATCCATTGGCATAAAGAATGCATAATCTTTAAAAGTTACCCGCATTGGATCGCCGTTAGGCATTTCTAACGTCATCCAGCAGCCTTTTTTCTTACACACATCCACTACTTTGCCTTCGATTTTCATATCGGCGGTTTTTTTATCCCCCATAGCAGCTTCCATTTTTGCAGCTGGTTTTACATCACCTGGTTTAACTTCTTCGCCAAATTTTTGACCAGTATATGCGGTTTGAGCAAATGACAATGCCGTAAACAGGCAAAAGCTCAAGCTTAAAATGATTTTTTTCATGATTTTATTATTATCCGGTTATAATCTAATCAAAGTTATTTAAATTTTTTCTAAATAATGGAAACAAAAAATCCTCGTTAACATCCATTAACGAGGAAAATCATCCCTATAATCGTGTAGATCACTTTCTATGATTTACATCTCAATTTTTATAGGCAAACCAGAATCCAAAATTTTAATTTTTGTTTTCATTGGATTTAATATTCTTGTATTCAGATAGTTGTTGTTTTTTGCCAGGTTTATTAATGCTCGATGATGTTGTAGAAATGTGGAATATTCTCTGCTTTGTGAGGAATGTTGTTGAGCGGTTTCCCCAACTTTATCTATCCAAAAACAAGACTGAACACTTCTTCTATTTTACTTACTGCTTTAATCTCAAGGTTGTATTTTTCTGTAGCAATTCCTTTCAGGTTGTATTTAGAGATATAAATGGTTTCGAAACCCAATTTGTCAGCTTCGGCAATGCGTTGTTCGATTCTGTTTACTGCCCTGATTTCTCCTGACAGACCTACTTCTGCAGCAAAACAATTTTTTGAAGACACCGCGATATCTTGGTGCGATGAGATGATGGCAATCAATATGGCCAGGTCAATTGCAGGGTCTTCTACTCTGATTCCGCCGGCGATATTTAAGAAAACATCTTGCGTACTTAACCTGAAACCACAGCGTTTTTCTAGAACAGCCAGGAGCATATTCATCCTTTTGGTATCAAAGCCTGTTGCCGAACGCTGAGGAGTTCCATATGCTGCCGAACTTACCAGGGCCTGTGTCTCAATCAACATGGGTCTGGCGCCTTCTAAGGTTGCAGCTATGGCAATTCCGCTCAGCTCTTCGTCGCGCTGTGATAACAAAATTTCTGATGGATTGGAAACTTCCCTTAAGCCACTGCCTTGCATTTCGTAGATCCCCAATTCTGCTGCCGCACCAAAACGGTTTTTAATCGATCTTAAAATGCGGTAAACGTGGTGCCTGTCGCCCTCAAACTGCAAAACGGTGTCGACCATGTGTTCGAGGATTTTAGGCCCTGCAATGGCGCCATCTTTAGTGATGTGGCCGATAAGGAATACCGGTACACCGGTTTCTTTTGCAAAACGCAAAAGTTCGGCGGTACATTCCCTTACCTGCGATACGCTGCCCGGGGTTGAATCGATATGAGCTGAATGTAAAGTCTGGATAGAATCTACCACTAAAATTTCGGGCTCCAGAATTTCGATCTGTTTAAATATATTTTGTGTAGAGGTTTCGGTTAAAATGTAACAGTTGGATGATGGGCTTTCCTGGATCCTTTCTGCCCGCATTTTAATCTGCTGCTCGCTTTCTTCGCCAGAAATATAGAGGAGTTTCTTTCCTTTTAGGTTTAACGCAAGCTGAAGCATCAAGGTTGATTTTCCGATACCCGGTTCGCCACCAATTAATACCAGCGATCCTTCTACCAATCCACCACCCAATACGCGGTCTAATTCTTTATCTCCAGTTAATATTCTACGTTCTGTTGATGATTGTATTTCATCAACTTTACTTGGTTTGCTTAATTTACGACTAGATGTATCGCTTTTCCAGGTGGGAACAGCAGCTGAGCTTTTTTCTACTATTTCTTCTACAAAGGTGTTCCATTGGTTACATGATGGACATTTACCCAACCATTTTGCCGATTCGTAGCCACAGCTCTGACAGAAAAATGCACTTTTTGATTTTGCCAATTGATTAAAATTTTAGATTACGAATTTAACCTTTCTCCTTGATAAACCCCGCAAATTTGTGAAAGCTGTGGGGTTTGAGTTACTTAGATGAACCATTCGGTTCTAAACCCGACAGACGTGGCAGCCCCCGATTCTTTATCGGGGTTATAACAAATGGCGGGGCTGCTATAACCCAATGGCTTCTGTATTTGCTTTTCTAATCAATAGATGATTTTTAGAGAATACAATTGTTGTTTTTTTGGAAAGCAGGTTTCTCTGTTTATCGGTTCCGGAAGCCCTGCCATTCGCTTTATCCCGATGGAAAATCGGGATGCCCGCTGCTGTCAGGTTTAAATTACTTAGGTTAATCTCCTTTTTTCTAAAACAAAAAAGCCCGGATTTTAAAAATCCAGGCTTTCTGTAATGTGTTTTGAGTTATAATTTAATCTCTTCATCTTTTGCGGAGATGAAGTGAAACTCAGTTAAGTAATATGATGATTGTGCCTTAACTTTAATCCATTGGCCATATTTAAAGAACCAGCGGCGTTGAAGGTTGAAAATGCCTTTTGTAATATAAGCTTCGATGTATGGGTGTACGCAAAGTGTTACACCTTTTTCATTCTGCTCTCTTAAAATATAATTAAGGTTGTTCTCAATATCATCCATTAAAACGATACTCGCTTTAATTTCTCCGGTCCCATCGCAGGCCGGACATTTTTCTACCGTAACAATATTCATTTCCGGACGAACACGTTGTCTGGTAATTTGTACCAAACCAAATTTGCTTGGAGGCAAAATAGTGTGTTTGGCTCTATCCAATAACATCAGCTCACGCAAATAATCGAATAGCATTTTACGGTTTGTTGGTTTGTGCATATCGATAAAATCGATTACCACAATACCGCCCATATCGCGCAGGCGCAATTGACGGGCAATTTCTTTAGCCGCCTCTTTGTTTACCTGTAAAGCATTTTCCTCCTGGTTTTCTTTACTGGCAGTACGGTTTCCACTATTCACGTCTATGACGTGGAGTGCTTCAGTGTGCTCTACTACAAGGTAAGCACCACCTGGTAAGTTTACTGTTTTTCCAAAAGCATTTTTAATCTGCTTTTCTACACCGAAATGATCGAAGATAGGTTCTTTCTGTTTGTACAGTTTAACGATCTTTTCCATTTCAGGAGAAATATCGTGAACATAAGAACGAATATCATCGTACAGCTCTGGTGTACTTACGTAAACGTTTGTAAAATCAGGGTTCAGAATATCACGGATTAACGTTGATGATCTGTCCATTTCTCCCCAAACTCTTTTTGAAGGTTCGGTAGATGGCATTTTTTTAATGAAGTTTTCCCATTTAGCAATTAAATCTAAAAGATCTTTTTGCATTTCGGCAACCCCTCTGCCTTCAGAAACGGTTCTGATAATAACCCCAAAATTTTGAGGTTTAATACTTTCAATAATCTTTTTTAAACGATTACGTTCGGTATTACTTTTAATTTTTTTTGATACAGATATGGTATTGGAGAATGGCACCAGTACCACATACCTGCCGGCAATCGAAATGTCGGAACTTAAACGCGGACCTTTTGTAGAAATTGGCTCTTTGGCAATTTGTACAGGGAGGAGCATGTTTTTACTGAGCACATCAGAAATTTTGCCTGCCTTATTAATATCGGCTTCTAGCTTTAAATTATCTAATAATGTGCCTGTAACCGAGCCATTACGCTTGATCTTCGTTAGCTTAATTAAAGATTGCACCTGAGGGCCCAAATCAAAGTAATGCAAAAAAGCATCTTTTTCATAACCAACATCCACGAAAGCAGCATTCAGGCCGGGCATAATTTTTTTAATGCGGCCTAAATAAATATCGCCTACAGCGTAGTTATTATTGATTTGTTCTTTGTGAAGCTCAACAAGTTGTTTGTCTTCAATCAACGCTATGGTAACTCCGGCAGGAGTCGAATTGATAATTAATTCTTTTACCAACAGCTACAGATTTAAGGCTTTCGCCTATTAACAAATGGATAGTAAATAAAAACAGTGATGTAGCCAAAAAGATATACAATAAAAAAAATCATATAAATTGTTTAAACCTCATAGTGTTTACTATGAGGTTTAACTGGCTTTATCAAAATAAGAAACTATTTTTTCTTATGTCTGTTTTTTCTTAAACGTTTTTTACGTTTGTGGGTAGCCATTTTATGTCTCTTTCTTTTTTTACCGCTTGGCATAGTTTTAAGTTTTAAATGTTTTTATTAATCTGTTAATTAATTTTTATTCTTTAGTTCAGCCACCTTCTTATCAATGAATGAAGATAAGGTTGGGTTAGCCGCTAATTTTTTGCTTGATAGGTAAGCATTTACTGCTTCTTTATTTCTGCCTAAATTTTCTAAAGCTGTTCCTAAATAAAAATAGGCTTCAGGGGTTGGAGCAGTGGCAATTACGGTGTTAAAACGAGGAATTGCTTTGTCAAACTGACCTGATTTTATCGAGAACAATCCTAAATTCATATTTGCCTTTACATTTTTAGGTTCTTTAGCCACAACTTCTAACAACATGGCAATACCTTGCATTGGTGCGCCTAAGCCGTTTACTATGGTTACACCTAAGCCTGTTTTAGCTTCAATGTTTGTAGAGTCTTTCTCTAGTGCATTTTTGTAAGATGCATTGGCTTTCTGCAATAAAACAGGCTGCGCTATGCTATCTTGTGTGCTTTCAAAAGCTTTTATAAACTGATTACCTGCAGCTAACCACGATTTTGATGACGGTTCGCCTTGGGCTACAACTTCTAAATACAGTGCAGATGGAGTAATTTGTTCAACATCATCCCATTTCTGGGCCAGTTGTTTAGCAAGTTCAATCTTTTCTGCGCCATTTGCGCCTTTGTAGCTATTTTCTAAAGCTGTAATGTCTGTAGCCAAATTTTTATTGATCACATTTTTTGCAGCAGTAGACGAAGTTTCGAGGTTTAGTACCGATGTTGTTGATGGAGAAGCTGCTCCGGCCATTTGGCCACTTGAAGGCATTTTTCCATTTTCTTCCGTTGGTTTAACCAAACCCTTAATGTCTCTTGTAAATAAGAATGCAACAAGCAATACAATCGCTCCAATAACAATGGTTTGTTTAGATCTGATGTTGCTATTCATATATTAAAGACTTAGGCTTCTACGTTAATTTTTTTTGAATTACTTTTCACTTTATCAACAAATACTTTTGCTGGTTTAAAGCTAGGAACGAAGTGTTCAGGGATAATTATTGCAGTGTTTTTTGAGATATTTCTCGCAGTTTTTTGCGCTCTCTTTTTAACAACAAAGCTTCCGAAGCCTCTAACGTATACATTTTCACCGCCAATCATGCTGGTTTTGATAACCTTGAAAAATGCCTCAACTGTTTCCTGTACATCAACCTTCTCAATTCCGGTTTTTGTTGATATTTCTGAAATAATATCTGCCTTAGTCATATTTTATTATTTATTATATTATTATGTTTTAATATTACTACTGTTTTGGGGTTGCAAAAGTATTGCTTTTTAATGAGATAGGGAAATAAAAGATGATTTTTTTATTGCCAGACTTATCAGGCAATTGCAAGTTTTTTTTTAATCGGATAAATAGACCGTAATTTGCACCAATGACTTTTCAAAATGAACTCATCAATTGGTACCTAATAAACAAGAGAGATTTGCCCTGGAGGCATACCCGGGATGCCTATACCATCTGGTTATCAGAGGTTATTTTACAACAAACACGGGTAGAACAGGGGCTTCCATACTTTAACAGGTTTTTAGAAAATTTCCCCACAGTAGCCGATTTTGCCAGTGCTACCGAAGCTAAAGTTTTAAAGCTTTGGCAAGGTCTGGGTTATTACTCAAGGGGGAGGAATATGCATGCCACTGCTCAAATTGTGGTGAAAGATTACCATGGAATCTTCCCAAATCTGCATGATGAGCTTATAAAATTGAAAGGAATTGGTGAATATACCGCTGCTGCCATCTCCTCATTTTCGTCGGGTGAAGCACGGGCTGTGGTTGATGGAAACGTCTTTCGGGTACTCTCCAGGTTCTATGGTTTAGCTACCCCAATTAATAGCCCGGCCGGCAAAAAAGAGTTTTATGCGCTTGCAAATGATTTGCTGTACAAAGAAGACCCGGCCTTATATAATCAGGCGATTATGGAATTTGGGGCCATGCAGTGCAAGCCAAAATCGCCCAATTGTGGTATTTGTCCGCTTAACCAGAACTGTTATGCATTTAACCAGGGTCAGGTAAATGTGCTTCCGGTTAAAATCCGTAAAGCCGAACAAAAACATCGCTATATCAATTATTTTGTTTGTTTTGAAGGTGAAAAAGTATTAATCAGGGAACGGCAGGCAGGAGACATATGGCAGCATTTATATGATTTTCCTGGTATGGAAACAAAGGAAGCCTACGAATGGAGCGATCCATTATTCGTCGGTCAGGTAAAATCTGCATTCGGAGATGAGGCCAGTTTTACTTTTATAAGCGCCAAAAAACACATATTAACTCACCAAATAATCCATGTGCAATTTTTTGCATTAAAAAATTATATATTTAACTTTAGTAAACAAAAGGAACTTAATTGGGTTTCTTTAAGTAAATTAGATGAGTTACCGCAACCAAAAGTAATCCATGATTTTGTTCAGGAATATTTTTATAAGAACATATGGAGTAACTAACCATCTTATTCGGTGCGCATTTAGAAAACGAAACAACTAACCAAAAATATTTATGTCTGGGATTAACAAAGTTATTTTAGTAGGCCACTTAGGCAAAGACCCTGAAGTGCGACATTTAGACGGTGGCGTAACAGTAGCCAGTTTTCCATTAGCTACATCGGAAACATACAACAAAGACGGTAAGAGAGTAGAGCAAACGGAGTGGCACAATATTGTGTTATGGCGTGGCCTGGCCGAAGTAGCTTCGAAATACCTGCAGAAAGGCAAACTGGTTTATATAGAGGGTAAGCTAAGAACAAGATCCTTTGAAGATAAAGAAAAGGTTAAAAAATATGTAACAGAAATTGTGGCCGAAAACTTTACGATGTTAGGCAGAAAAAGTGATTTTGAGCAAAGCCCGACTACACCAACGCATCAAAGCTCTGAAGCAAAAATTGAAGATGAATTTACCATTGGTCCATCAGATGAAAATGGAGACCTTCCGTTTTAATTAGGCGTTTAAATACATAAAATAAGCTACCTGATGAGGGGTAGCTTTTTTTATGCCCTTTTATTTCATGAAGCTAAAATCATGAGGCAAAAAAAACTCCTGCCAGCAAGACTGGCAGGAGTTTTTTGTGATCGCACTAAAACCGTTAATTAATTTTAGTGTAGTAAATATTTAACTTGATCTTACTTGCAGTTGCATTGCTGGCACCAATAATCGATCTTTCAGCAGAAGTGGCGCTAGGTGCTTTCTGAAAATCGGTATAAGATGTAGGGGCCAGGAATGTGCCATAATCTTCCACGTCTTTATCAATTAAGCTTTGCACATAACTGGTTACAATAAAGATGTAGCGTTTCTTTAACGAATCAAAATAACCGCCAAAAAGTGATGCACCACCAGAAGCGCTGCTTGAAAACGTTGCATAATCAGGTATATCAGCAGCTTGCTGTGCAATATCCCAGCGGTATAAAGAAAGTCGTTGAGCAGCATTAAAAGGATATGCTGGCGCACTTTCGCCAAGCTCAACCACTAATTCTGCCTTGTTGATAATTGCTTTTCCATAAGTGCTTGTAAAGCTTGTCAATTGTGGGAAAGTGAGTTTGGTTTTTACACCAGCCAAGCCTTGTAAATACGTTACATTATATTGTGGCGCTGGATCTATTGGAACTGCAACATCAATTTGTTTTTGCACTTCTGTGCCTGTGTAATCGTGTTTAATGTTTGCCGCTACTCCTGAAATTAAAGTTGCACTTCCGCTGGAGTTTGAAACTAACCTGCCTACAGGGAAATTTACACTTGTTGTATCTATCCCGTTTGATGAGTTCGTTTTTTTCCAAACCAACTGCAGGTAAGAGTCAGTTCCCGAAAAGTTAAGGAATGCAATCCCGCCAACACCTGTAGAAGATGTTTTATTGATCTGTGCATATAAACCTTTAAACGATTCTATAAACTTCGCATCTGTGGCTGTTCCTGTGGTACCTAAGTTTAATATGGCGTTTTGTATAAATGCCTTGTTTAAAGGGATTCTGATTTGCGCAGGTACCGTTTTTAAAGTATCGGCTTTACCAGTAACAATATCAAATACCTTTCTTTTGGTATTTGGTGCTAGTTTACCTGTAAAGTTACCTAAGAGTGTATTGTTGATGGCCTGTACATCAGAACTTTTATAAGTTGTAACCTTATTGGCTAACTGATAAACATCAATACTGTATTTAGAATTGGTGGTATCGCCGTAAAATTTGGTTAATGTAGAGGTTGTATCAATTTTTAATACCAAAACTGCAGAGTCTAATACCGGAGAAGTACCGAAATCGTAACTCGTACTCACCGGGTAAACCGTTAAGGCTAAAGCAGCTTCCGTTTTTCCAAAAGTAGGGTCTACCATATATCCCAATGGATAACGGTTTAATCCGTAGGTATTGGCGGCGTCTTCTTTTACAAGTTGAGACTTCACCTGAGATACCACCAGCGTTCCGGTAATGGCTGTAGCTGGATCAACATCTAAACCCACACCATCAGGGTTTTTGCATGATGCAAAAAGAAAAAGACCTATCAACAGGGTTAATAAGTCTTGTTTTGTAAATTTCATATTTAAAATAATAATACCTAATTAAGCAAGTGAAACCAATTCGTCATTCGAAATTTCTTCATAAAAAGTATAGAAGTTTTCAAAATTCTCGGTTAAGTTAAAAGCTAATGTTGGCTTATTGGAATCTTTAACAAATTTTAACACATCTTTATTTAGGTTTTCATCTGCTAAAACAACTGCGTCTGAGTGTGTTATGGCACCAATGTGCATGCTGTCGCAATCAGAAGGCAAGAATGCTTTCGTATCATCTTCAGTCATATTGGCCATCACTGCTTTCTTAGAAAAATTAGGATTTAATTTCTCTGTAAAGCCATCCTCATAAACAGAATATACTACTTTCGAATTTTTAAAAGTAGGATCGTTTTTATAAGTCGTTTTAATGTAAGCAGGTACTAGTGCACTCATCCAGCCATGACAGTGAACGATATCTGGTGCCCAGCCTAATTTTTTAACCGTTTCCAATGCGCCTTTACAGAAGAAAACTGTACGTTCGTCATTGTCGTCGAAGAATTTTCCGCTCGCATCTCTAAATACTTGTTTGCGTTGGAAATATTCTTCATTGTCTAAGAAATAAACTTGCATGCGCGCAGCTGGGATGGAGGCTACTTTAATGATTAAAGGATTATCGTTGTCATCGATAATGATGTTCATTCCTGATAAGCGGATTACTTCGTGTAAACGATTTCTTCTTTCGTTGATGTTACCAAATTTAGGCATCAAGATGCGGATTTCGAATCCTTTTTCTTGCATGGCTTGTGGTAATTGGCGCGTGATTTCAGAAATTTTAGTAAGCTCGAGGAAAGGCGACATCTCGTGTGTAACAATCAGCAGCTTCGTTTTTGCCATCTCCATATTCTAAGAAAATATTAAGTTAAATAAAAGATAATGAGCTGCAAAGGTAAGCATAATAATACTATTTATCAATATAGCAAGCATTTGTTTGGTTTCGTTTAGATTAATTTACACCTTTACGGCTTTAATTTAGTTTGTCCAAATTGGAAATATTTAAAACCAAAGCAGCACTTAAGGCTTTTTTAAAACCCTTAAAAGCATCAGGTAAAAAAATAGCACTTGTGCCTACTATGGGTGCCTTGCACAATGGCCATATATCGTTGATAAAACTGGCACAGCAAAATGCCGATATCATTATCTGTAGCATTTTCGTAAATCCAACACAGTTTACTGATCCTAAAGATTTAGAGAAATACCCGCGCCCAATCGAACACGATTTGGCCATGTTGGCCGATGCCGGTTGTAACGGGGTGTTTATGCCTAATGTAGAGGAGATGTATCCTGCAGGGGCCGACGAAGCCTGGCACATTGATTTGGGTAATGCCGAATTCCTATTGGAAGGCGAATTTAGAAAAGGCCATTATCAGGGCGTAACGCAGATTGTAAAAAAACTGTTTGATGCCGTTGAGCCCGATGTGGCCATGTTCGGACAGAAAGATTTCCAGCAGGTATTAATGATTAAGAATATGCTGGCTTATTTTAAGCTGCCCATCACCATTATTACCTGTCCGATTATCCGCGAAGATGATGGTTTAGCCATGAGTAGCCGGAATATCCATTTATCAGCCGATGACCGCACACATTCGCTCGTGCTGAGTAAATCGCTGCAATTCGTTACCGATCATTTTAATGAATATTCACTTGCAGAACTGGTAGATAAGGCAAAAGCCTTCTATCAGGATATTGATGGTGTAGAACTCGATTATTTTACAATTGCCAACGGGAATACACTCGAGCCTGCCAAATCAACAGACGAAAATAACTTAGTTGCCCTGGTTGCTGCGAAAGTAGGATCGACCAGGCTAATTGATAATATGATTATAAAATAAGGTAAAATGGGAGCGGTAAGATGGATGAGGTAGTTATGATCCTTTTTCCATCATCCATTTTCCATATTACATCACTCTTACATCTTCTGTTAGTGAAACTCCAAACTGATTACTAACTTTGCCGAATGGTTATCACAATATTAAAATCGAAAATACACCGTGTTAGGGTAACACAGGCCGAGTTAAACTACGTTGGCAGTATTACGATAGATGAAGATTTGATGGATGCAGCTAACATTATCGCTAATGAAAAGGTGCAGATTGTAAATAATAATAATGGTGCACGTTTCGAAACCTATGTAATTAAAGGCGAACGCGGTACCGGAACCATTTGTTTAAATGGTGCTACAGCCCGTTTGGCACAGCTTGGCGATATTCTGATCATTATGTCTTACGGCTCATTGCCGATAGAAGAAGCTAAAAAATATAACCCAATATTGGTTTTTCCTGACGATAACAATCATTTGCTAAAATAACCTTGTGATATTCGACCTCAAAACAGCGCTAAAGTATATCATCCTGTTTTTAATAGGAGTAGGGGTTTTATATTTAGCTTTTCGGGGTCAGGATTTAGAAAAGATTTGGCAGGAAATTAAAACAGCCAATTACTTTTGGGTGTTTATTTCTGCTGTTGCTGTTTTAATTGCCCATGTATTGAGGGCTTTGCGCTGGCAGATGCTCTATCAGTCTATCCATTACAAAGTAAGTTTCTGGAATGCCTACCACGCCGTCATGATCGGTTACTTGGCCAATCTTGCATTACCCCGTTTTGGTGAGATTGGCCGCTGTTCTGTTATTCATAAAGCAGAAAAGGTACCTATGTTTGCCTCCATTGGCACTGTAATTACCGAACGGCTTTTTGATGTACTGGTGCTTTTTCTCACCAGTGTAGCCATGGTGACCTTTCAATATGATATCGTTTCCGACTTTTTGTACAATGTCATTTATCTTAACCTCGTTAAAAAATTAGGTGCCATTAATTATTTATGGCTGCTTGGAATTGGCCTTGTTTTGCTTTCCCTTATTGTCGTCGCAATCTATTTTCTCCGTCAAAAATTCAGTAATAAATTCCTGCGGATTTTTGTAAACCTTCGTCAGGGCTTTGGCTCTTACAGTAAACTAAAGCAAAAAGGTTTGTTCTTAACCTATACCCTGGGTATTTGGCTATTCTACTCACTTTCCATGTATTTTGCTTTTTCTGCTATCCAAGCTACCGCGGGCTTACACTTTAATGCCGCATTTACAGCCATTGTTTTTTCTGGTTTTGCCATGGCAGCACCAGTTCAGGGCGGTATTGGTGTTTTCCATTGGATGGTTGCCCAATCCTTGGTATTATATGGCATATCTTTTAAAGATGGGTTGGCTTACTCAACCATTATCCATTCTTCGCAGGTTTTGTTGATTTTAGTTTTAGGGAGTTTGAGTTTGTTCCTGATCTTGACTAAGAAGGAAACAAAGTAATTCTTTACAGGGCTATCGAAACCGAATATGGCTGCTTTTGCTTTCCAAAAAAAAGCAAACAATTAAATAGTCGTTTCAGGAAAGCTGGTTAGTGGTTTTTAGGTCGATTCCTGTCCCGTCATTCGCTATAGTCCAGATGAAGGATCTGGAGCTGCCGCTACTGCCGGGTTTAGGTGGCTAAATGGTGTTACTATTCTTGGTTAAATAAACCTGACCGACAGCGTTATCCAGATTCTTCATCTGGATTAAGCCAAGGGCAGGGCTATCGGAACCGAAGTTTTACTGCTTCTGCTTTTCAAATAATAAACCAGATCGATTTTATAGCAGTGACAAACCATGCCTATTACAGCTGACAACAAAATCAATTTAAAAATAAATTACTATGCAGCCATAGTAATTCGGATCATAAATGCTACATTTGATTTACTAACCTTTTATACATAAATGTTATGCATTTTGAATTAAGTGAAGAACAATTAATGATCCGGCAGGCTGCACGCGATTTTGCGCAGCAAGAACTAAAACCTGGCGTAATCGAAAGAGACGAACATCAGAAATTTCCGGCCGAGCAGGTAAAAAAACTGGGAGAACTTGGTTTTTTGGGGATGATGGTGAGCGAAAAATATAACGGGAGCGGACTCGATGCCATTTCATATGTGCTGGTTATGGAAGAGCTTTCTAAAATAGATGCCTCTGCATCAGTAGTGGTTTCGGTAAATAACTCATTGGTTTGCTACGGATTAGAAGCCTACGGCAGCGAAGCTCAAAAAGAAAAATATTTAAAGCCGTTGGCGGCTGGAGAAAAAATAGGGGCTTTTTGTTTATCAGAGCCCGAAGCCGGATCTGATGCTACCTCGCAACGCACCACTGCTGAGGATAAAGGTGATTATTATCTGTTAAATGGTACAAAAAACTGGATCACCAACGGAAGTACCGCATCAACTTATCTGGTTATTGCACAAACCCATCCTGAGTTAAGGCATAAAGGTATTAATGCTTTTATTGTAGAAAAGGGAATGGAAGGTTTTACGGTTGGACCAAAAGAAAATAAACTCGGTATCCGCGGATCTGATACCCATTCTTTAATGTTTAACGATGTTAAAGTGCCAAAAGAAAATAGGATTGGCGAAGATGGCTTCGGTTTTAAATTTGCCATGAAAACTTTAGAGGGTGGAAGGATCGGTATTGCGGCCCAGGCTTTAGGTATTGCACAGGGTGCTTTCGAGTTAGCCACACAGTATGCTAAAGAACGTAAATCATTCGGAAAACCAATTTCAGAACATCAGGCCATCGCTTTTAAACTGGCCGATATGGCTACACAGATTGAAGCCGCCAGGTTATTGGTTTATAAAGCGGCCTGGTTAAAAGATCAGGGTTTGCCTTATACACAAGCGGGTTCTATGGCCAAGCTGTATGCCTCGAAAGTGGCAATGGATGTAACCATCGAAGCGGTACAGGTACATGGTGGTTATGGTTTTGTGAAAGAATATCATGTAGAACGCTTAATGCGCGATGCGAAAATTACTCAGATTTACGAAGGTACATCTGAAATACAGAAGATGGTGATCTCAAGAGAAGTGATAAGGTAATCGATTAGTCCAGAGTCGGTAGTCCTTAGTCTGATACGACTCAAGACTATAGACTCTGGACTCTGGACTCCAGACTTATTCTTTCTCCCCAGCTACAGCGCTAAATACCGCTTTAATCAGGGCTACAACAATTGCTAAAAATGCCGCAGAAATAAAGCCTGAAGTACTAAAAGAGGTCATCATGTTATCAACCAGTAAAATCATTAATACAGTAATGATAAATGATACCAATCCGAGCGTTAAGAAATTAATAGGGAATGTGAATAGCCTTAAAATAAACCCGATGGTTGCATTTGCCAGTGCAATGAGCACGGCGGCAATAATTGCGTTTCCATAACCATCAACGTTTACGCCCGGAACTAGTTTTGCGCCTATAAAAAACGCCAGTCCTGTTAAAAGGATTTCGATAATAAATCTCATAATTGTTTATTTTTGTAAATGTTTAAATGCTTTTTTAAATACCAGGCCGCAATTGTTATTGCCCTATTTGCACTTTCATGTTCGAATACAAACAACAGGCCAATAATTAAGTTTTCTGAGGATAGTTCATCAATAATAATTAAAAATATTGATGAGGCGAGTCTGTTACAGGTTAAAAACGCCTATCAGGCTAATGCAGATACACTTAATCTGGTTTCTGTTTTGATAAAACCAGGCGATCTGGACAGTATACAGGATGAGCTGGAAGTACCTGGTAAGGTTAAAGTACTTGGCGATTCGCTTGTATTTAATCCCGATCAGCCTTTTCTTAAGGGTAAAGAATACCTGGTTGAGAGTTACATCGGAATAAAATTTGCAACCGCAGGCGATCTGATTATGGGGAAGGGTAAGCAGAACTTAAAAGCGCAGCGACAAACACTTAAGCGGTAATAATCAGCATAATAATTAGCGCAGGTGTTTGATTTTTTCTAAAAAATTACTACATTTGCATCGTAATCGAAGAAAAGAGAAGGGGACAGTGTCCCCTTTTTCTATGAAATCAGGTTAAAATATGCAGGTAGAAAAGAGAGTTGCAGCCCTCGTTGAGGAAAAAATAGCAGATCGGCCAGAACTGTTTTTGGTTGAAGTAAAAATGTTGCCAAACAATAAATTAATTATTCATGTTGATGGCGACGAAGGCATTAGCATACAGGATTGTGTGGCCATAAGCAGGCATGTTGGTTTTCATCTCGAAGAAGAAAACGCAATAGAACAGGCTTATAATTTAGAAGTTTCTTCTCCGGGTGTTGGTGAGCCTTTAAAATTAATCCGTCAATACAATAAAAATATTGGCCGTACGGTAAGCGTTAAGCTGAAAGAAGGATTAAAAAAGGAAGGAAAACTGCTTGCAGTTACAGAAAATAACCTGCTGATTGAAGAATCGGTTAAAGAAAAAGGGAAAAAGGCAGTAGCAATTGAAACAGCTATTCCGTTTAATGATATATTAGAAACAAGTGTGTTAATTTCATTTAAGTAAAAATGAGTACTACAACAATTAATTTGATCGACTCTTTTCAAGAGTTTAAAGATTTCAAAAATATAGATCGCCCAACAGTGATCAGTGTGCTGGAAGAAGTTTTTCGTAGCATGTTGCGTAAGAAATACGGAACAGACGAAAACTGTGATGTTATCGTAAATCCGGATAACGGGGATTTGGAGATCTGGAGAACGAGAAAAGTAATGGAAGATGGATTTTCTGAGGATGATGATTTAGAGATCGAGCTTGCTGAAGTTTCTAAATTAGACAGCACTTTAGAAGTTGGCGATGATTATATCGAGCAGATTACTTTAGAAAGCTTTGGCCGTAGAGCAATTTTAGCTGCACGCCAAACTTTGGTATCTAAAGTATTGGAATTAGAGAAAGACGAAATCTTCAAAAAATATAAAGATAGAGTAGGTGAAATTGTAACAGGTGAGGTTTATCAGGTTTGGAAGAAAGAAACTTTGGTTTTAGATGATGAAGGTAACGAACTTTTAATGCCTAAAACAGAGCAGATTCCAGCTGATTATTTCAAAAAAGGCGATTCTGTAAGAGCAGTAATCTCTAAAGTAGAAATGATTAATGCCAATCCGAAAATTATCATTTCGAGAACAGCACCAGAATTTTTGCAACGCCTGTTCGAACAGGAAGTTCCTGAAATTTTCGATGGTTTAATTACCGTTAAGAAAATTGTTCGCGAACCAGGAGAACGTGCTAAAGTTGCTGTTGAATCGTACGACGATCGTATCGATCCGGTTGGCGCATGTGTGGGTATGAAAGGATCACGTATCCACGGTATCGTTCGCGAGTTGAAAAACGAAAACATTGATGTGATTAACTTCACCAATAATATTTCATTATACATTACCCGTGCTTTAAGCCCGGCAAAAATCACCTCTATTAAATTGGATGATGAGACCAAACATGCATCGGTTTACTTAAAACCAGATCAGGTTTCATTAGCAATCGGACGTGGCGGACACAATATTAAGTTAGCTGGTAAATTAACCGGTTATGAAATTGATGTGTATCGTGAAGCTGGAGAAGAGAGCGATGAGGATGTTGATTTAGAAGAATTCTCAGATGAGATTGATAGCTGGATCATTGATGAATTAAAGGCTATCGGTTGCGATACTGCTAAGAGTGTATTAGCACTTACAGTAGAAGATTTGGTAAAACGCACCGACCTTGAAGAGGAAACCATTAAAGAAGTGGTTCAAATTTTGAAGTCAGAATTTGAATAAGTGGTGTAATTGCCAAATAAACACTACTTTTGTATTAAATAAAAAACAATAACAGGAGCTAAATGTCAGACGACAAACCAATCATTTTAATTAAAGCTATTAAAGAACTTAATATAGGCATGGGTACGGCCGTTGAGTTTTTAAACAAAAAGGGATTCTCTGCCGAGAAAAGCCCTATGTTTAAACTTACGGGAGACATGTATAATGCCTTATTGAAAGAGTATCAGGGAGATAAGATCGTAAGAGAAGAAGCCAAACAAATAGTGATTGGTAAAATACGTCGTGACGAGCCTGAGACTGAAAAGCCAGTAGAAGCGCCGAAGAAGAATACCGATTTTGAGAAAAATGAAGAGATTTTAATTAAAAATGCTCAATCATTTACCCCTCCGGTAGAAAAACCAAAGGTTGTAGAAACACCTAAGGTAGAAACGCCAACACCAGCACCTGCGGCAGCAGTAGAGCCAGTAAAAGAAACTAAGGCAGAAGATAAGGTTGAAGAAACTGGATTACCAGGAGTTAAAATTGTAGGAAAGATCGATTTAAACGACCTTAACTCAAAAACACGCCCGGCTAAAAAAGAAGAAACACCTGCTGCACCAGCACCTGTTGTAGAACCACCAGTGGTTAAAGCACCAGAACCTGTAAAACCAGTTGAGCAACCTAAAGCGGAAGAAAAACCGGTTGAGGTTAAAAAGGAAGAAGCGCCTGCTGCACCAGCACCAGCTGCAGAACCGCCAGTGGTTAAAGCACCTGAGCCTGTAAAACCAGTGGAACAACCTAAAGTGGAAGAAAAACCAGCTGAAGCAAAACCGGTAAGCAACGAGCCTGAGGTAATTAAAGCACGTACCGTTAAATTAACCGGTCCGAATATTATTGGTAAAATTGTTTTACCAACAACACCGGATAGAAGAAACGGCCCTGTAGCATCATCTAGCGATAGTGAAGCCGCTAAACGTAAGCGTAAACGCAAAAAAACTCCGGGAGCTCCAGGTCAACCAGGCCAACACGGTGGTCAGGGCCAGCAAGGACAGAATAATCCTGCAGGTCAAGGTCAAGGCCAGGGTGGTGCGCCAGGACAACCTCGTCAACCTTATCAAGGTAACAGACCAGGTGGCGGTACACCATACCAGGGTAACAGACCAGCCGGGCAAGGTGGAACACCTTATCAGGGAAATAGAAATAACAACAATAACAGACCAGGTTTCCAAAATAGAAATGCTACACCAAGCGGACCTAAAGAAGAACCTACTGAGAAAGAAATTCAAGATCAGATCAAAGCAACACTTGCCCGTTTAAGTGGAGCTGGTAAATCAGGTAAATTTGCACAACGTGCTAAATTGCGTCGTCAGAAACGTGATGATGTAGCATCGAATGCAGAAGAGGCTGCAAATGAGCTTGAATCGCAATCGAAAATATTAAAAGTAACAGAATTTGTTACGGCTAATGAGTTAGCGAGCATGATGGATGTACCGGTTACCAAAATTATTGGTACTTGTATGAGCCTTGGTATGTTCGTTTCCATTAACCAACGTTTAGATGCTGAAACCTTAACCATCGTTGCAGACGAGTTTGGTTACGAAATTCAATTCGTTAAACCAGATGAGGATGAAGAAAATGTAATTGAGGAAGAAGATAACGAGGCAGATTTAATCGAAAGAGCTCCGGTTGTGACGATTATGGGTCACGTCGATCACGGTAAAACCTCATTGCTGGATTATATCCGTAAAGCAAATGTGGTAGCTGGTGAGGCAGGTGGTATTACCCAGCACATTGGTGCTTATATGGTAACTACGCCAACCGGTAAAAAAGTAACTTTCTTAGATACCCCAGGTCACGAAGCCTTTACAGCGATGCGTGCACGTGGTGCTAAGGCAGCAGATATTGCCATTATTGTTATTGCTGCAGACGATGCAGTGATGCCTCAAACAAAAGAGGCGATTAACCACGCACAAGCGGCAGGTGTACCATTGGTATTTGCTTTCACTAAGGTAGATAAACCAGGTGCAAATGCAGATAAAGTACGTGAGCAATTATCGGTAATGAATATTTTGGTTGAAGATTGGGGTGGTAAATATCAATCACAGGAAATCTCAAGCAAAAGCGGCTTAAATGTTGATTTACTTTTAGATAAAGTATTATTAGAAGCTGAATTATTAGAACTGAAAGCGAATCCGAATAAGAGAGCTACAGGTACTGTAATTGAGTCGGCATTAGATAAAGGACGTGGTATTGTAACTACAGTATTGGTTCAGGCTGGTACATTAAGAGTTGGAGATCCAATCTTAGCAGGTAGTTACAGCGGACGTGTAAAAGCATTAACCAACGAGCGTGGTGCTAAAGTAGATTCTGCAGGTCCATCACAACCGGTACAGGTTTTGGGTATGCAGGGTGCGCCTACAGCAGGTGATCGATTTAATGCTTTAGAAAGTGAAACCGAAGCACGTGATATTGCAAACAAACGGATGCAGTTACAACGTGAACAAGGATTACGTACACAGAAACATATTACTTTAGATGAGATCGGTCGTCGTTTGGCTATCGGTAACTTTAAAGAGCTTAATATTATCGTTAAAGGTGATGTGGATGGTTCAATCGAGGCATTAGCCGATTCATTGTTAAAACTATCAACTGAGCAGATCCAGATCAATATCATCAGTAAAGGTGTTGGTCAGATTTCAGAATCTGATGTATTGTTAGCTTCAGCTTCAGATGCGATTATTATTGGTTTCCAGGTTCGTCCATCAACAGGTGCACGTAAACTTGCAGAAGCTGAGCAGATCGATATCCGTTTATATTCTATCATCTACGATGCAATCAACGAGATTAAATCGGCGATGGAAGGTATGTTGGATCCGGAATTTGAAGAGAAAATTGTGGCGAATGTTGAGATTCGCGAGACTTTCAAAATTACTAAAGTGGGTACCATTGCAGGTTGTATGGTATTAGATGGTAAGATTACCCGTAACAGTAAAATCCGTATCGTTAGAGATGGTGTTGTAGTGTACACAGGTGAACTGGCCTCGTTAAAACGCTTTAAAGATGATGTGAAAGAAGTGAATAAAGGTTACGAGTGTGGTTTAAACATTCAGAACTTCAACAACATCGAAGTTGGCGATATCGTAGAAGCTTACGAACAGGTAGAAGTAGCTAGAAAACTGTAATCAGTTTCAGATAAAATAAAGTAAGGGCATCAATAATATTGATGCCCTTTTTGTTTGAGAGAAATTATTTTATGCTTTTTAAAATCTGATTGTATGATGATCTCATGGATAGGTACCTCATATAGTTCGGCGATTTTGACCAGTTGCGACACCGCAAAATCTACCTCATTATTTTCCCACTTTCGATAAGCAACCCTGCTTATGCCAATTACATCAGCAACATACTGCTGTGTATAATGATATCTATCCCTGTACCTTCTTAAAGTAATCCCTATATCTAACATGTTGAGAAACGTTAACGATTATGTAATTGTATTATTTACTTGCTATGTGTTTAATAAGTAAATAATGATAATAAGGGATTGTCAAAATTAATATTTTTTCTCAGTTTCTTTGCAAGAAAAAAATGAAAAAATATATCAAATTAGGTGCTCTGATATTATTATTTGGGACCGTTACTGCATCGTTTCATGGATGTAAAAAGAAAGATTTGCCAGTAGTTGTAGAGTCTGTAAATGAAAAGGTTAGTGTTGGTCAGTTGAAAGTCTATTTAGGAGAATTAATAACTATAGACACTTCGAAAATTAAGTATAATGAAGAGAATGAAAAATTTTCTGTTTATGGAATTGAGCAGATTGGTAGGGAAGAATTAATTGCTATGTATATCAAAAAGAATAATAAGTAATATGAAAATATTTAAATTAATTTGTGCTATTCTATTTATATTCTCAATTAATTATGCTAAAGCACAGAAGAACTACGGCGTGATAGCTGATTTTGAAATTCTTCCCTCATATTTGCAAAACGGAAAAATTATTATTAATTATAATCAGGAAACCACGCTGGTTAAATATTCTGTATCCTATAGTAGGCCATCAGTTTTTCCTGTTACAGGCCCTTATAAGCCAGTGGATTTTAAAATTGCAATAGGAACACGAAACTCTGATAATGAAATTTCACCTTTTTCAGAGTTTATACAGATTACAAACTCTAATTTTAAATCTGGTGTTTTTATAAAGAAGGATACATTTTCGGTTAATATTAAGAAATCGAAGCTAGTGGAAGGTAAAAAAATATATTTATTTTATCAAACCGCTGATCAGGCGCAAGTTGTCGCCTATGATAAAGTTTATGATTTTCAAACAAACACAACAACACCTGGGAATGGAAACCCAGGGACAATTACGCCTCCAACCTACACAGTTCCTACTATTGGGGCTGTGCCGTTTTATGAGTATTACGATTCCTCTAGAGGAACTCATTTTTACTCAACGGAATGGCTTGGAGTAAACTATTCTACGATTTTAGGTTATGTTTTTAAAAATCAAGAACCTGGAACAGTTCCTTTATATGTTTATTATAGTGAGACTAAACTAAAATATCATTATAGTACTCAATTAGCAAGTAATTTCGGGGATTATGTATCTCGGGGTATTGCATGTTATGTTTATCCTGCTCCCGTAACTAAAACAAGAGCAGTTATAAGATATTTTAATCAAGATAATGGCGATAATTATCTTTTTGACGGCCCTGGGACTTTTGCGGGATACAGCTTAGAGGGTATCAAGTTTTATATTCTTCAGAATCCTCAAGCTACAACTTACCCATTACCTGAAGAGGATACAATGGAGCTATACGAATATTATAGTACCAGTAAAGGGGAGCATTTTTATACTACATTAAAGAAGGATAGGCCTGATTATTACTATTCAAAGGTATTAGGTTATGTTTATTCCATACAAAAACCAGGTTCTGTGCCCTTATATAGATACGTTAATTTAAATATTCCTTCCGGAAACCATTATTATACCATTAATCAACAAAATTATGCTGGTTATACCTATGAGGGTATTGTAGGTTATGTTTATAATAATAGCAATACCTCTGGTACAACTCCAGTTTACGAATATTATAATTCAAGTGTGGTAAACCATTATTACAACACAATCAATTCGTCTTTTGCAGGTTATTCGAACGAAGGAATCAAATTTTATATGCTTCCTTATAATAATTAATAACATTTAAAACTGTAATATTTTACGTACATAAATGTTAAAAGAGCTTCAATAATAAATTGAGGCTCTTTTTTTGTAGATATTTGTCAGTTCAACTACCAAACTACTTAATGATTGAATTAACCAAAGAAACATTACCTGTAAAAAAGAATTTCGATTTTGTTAACACCATTCGTTGTATCTCAATGATGGGTATTGTATTTGAGCATAGCCACATTGTTCAGGCGCCGATGTATAACACAGCCAGTGCTACAATAACCGAAGCAGGAGTGATACAGTTTTTTAAATTCTCTACCGTAGCATTTTTCTTAATAGGTGGGTTTTTAATAAACCATAAATTCCAAGAATATTCGGCTGGTCAATATTTAAAAAATAGGTTTAAGAATACCGTAAGTCCATGGCTTTTCTGGATGGTTGTTTTTATTGCAATTACCATGTTGGATAGATGGATAGCACACAGTAAGGGAAGCGATGGTGGATTAATGTTTACAGATTTCGGAGCCTATATTTCCGATTTTGTTTTTAGGGTATTATTCTTCAGCCCTTACTGGTTTATCCTTAATTTTTTGATCTGTATTACCCTGTTATTAATATTTAAAAAATACCTCTATAATTATTGGTTAGGCATATTTTTTGGACTTATTTCACTTGTATATAGTGTAAATCTATATTTTAACTGGTTCGAAACTACACATACTTCTGCCTTATTCGGTTTTGTTTTTTACTTGTGGCTTGGTGTATATTTAAACAGATATTATGCTGCAGTAATGAAGTTTGTAAAAGATACACGATGGATAACATGGATCTTTTTTCTGATTTTGACCTTTGCCTTAGGAATTTTTGAATCGGTACACCTGATTGAGTTAGGAAGTAAAGATGCATATAATACGCTGAGAATATCGAATATCATCTATTCGTTTGTGGCGTTTGGCGTGCTGTTAAAGATTGGAAGTATTCAAATTCTTGATCGCCTCAAGCCACGTGAAACCACTTTCGGGATTTATTTGTTGCACAGTATTGTAATAGAACGGTTTTTGCCATTGATTTTTCAGCCATTGAAATTAGATGTTCTACATTATAATGTGTGGGAGAACACTGCTTTGTTAATCGTAAGGTTTATAATAGCATATTCAATTAGTTACCTGCTGTCAGCATTAATTATCAAAACCAGGATGAAATGGACTGTTGGCCAGTAATTTTAGCTTAGCAATTGTTTCATGCTGTTTTTGAAGGCTTTTCTAAATTTTTTAAAGTTGAAATAAGCACTTTTAAATATTTCATTTTTAAGGTACCATTTTAGGGTAAGTTCATTAATTTGATCAGATATTAGGACATCCATCCATTTATTGAACAAAAATCGGTTAAGTGTTTCTTGATCATATCTTTTAGAAATATTATTGGCTGATTTAAGTTCGTGGAGCAAAAGCAAATAATCGTTTAAATGTGTTCTAAGGAGGGTCCAGTTAAATAATTCGATATGTGGGCTTAACCATCTTTCATGATTAGGTAAGCCTATACGCTCTTGCAAATGACTAATGATTTTTCTTTCGTTTGCCAGCCTTGTACCGAGATTTAGCGCAGACGTGTTATGGCTGTGAACGCGGTAATTGACAAAGGTTTCGTTAAGGTTTGTCACTTTGTATTTTTCCGCCATCCTTATAAAAAGATCAAAATCTTCTGAGATACTATAGTTTTGATAACCATTTAGTTCATTAAAAACACTGGTTTTAAACATGGTTGTTGAATTTACAAATGGGTTACCAAATAACATAAATAAGTCAACATTATCTACAGGTACCATCAGCTGGTCGCCCGTTTTATCACCATTCTCGTCGATAATGGTAGCATGGCCTCCGCATAGTGCAATTTCTGGGTTAGCCGAAAGAAAGTTGTACTGAAGTTTAAGCCGATCAGGCTGAGCAATATCATCACCGTCTAATATCGCAATATACTCGCCCCTTGCAAGTGTTAATAAACGGTTTCTTGTATAAATCAGGCCTTTGTTACCGTCGTTGTTCACCAATCTGATTCTATTGTCGGTGAAAGATTCAACAATGATAGCAGTATCATCTGTCGAACCGTCATTGACAACGATCAATTCAAAATCTGAAAAACTTTGGGTTAAAATACTATCTATGGATTGTTTGATGAAATCTGCCTGGTTATAAGCAGCCATAAAAACAGTTATTTGTGGTTGTCCCATTATTGTGCGCTGGTTTTTAAAGTATTTAGCTTTATTATACTGAAGACATATAAAATGCGAGCTAAAGTGATAATTTCAAATATACCAACAAACTAAATATGGAAGCCTAAATGCAATTAAATAAAAGTTAATACATTATTTATTCTTTAATTTGCAGCCAATTTAAACAGAAAATAGCAGTTGTTATTATATCAGAGATTAGATGAAGAAAATATTGTTTATAAGCCATAACTTAGGTAGAACAGGCTCGGAAATGCTACTTTGGTATTCTTTAACCAACTTAAACAAGGATAAGTTTTTACCACTTTTATTTACGAAAGATAAGGGCGCCTTAATTGATGATCTGCCGGCTGAAATTAAACATTTCTTGCCTTATAAAAAAAATCCAAAAAAATCTTTAAGGCTTTTGAGGTCTTTTTTAAAGATCTTTAAGATCGATTCATTAGAATATCAGTTAAGCCAGATCCATAAAAAAAATAAAGTCGATTTTTGGTATGTAAATACCATTGTAATACCTGAAGTTTATCCCATTGCTAAGAAATTGGGGGTGAAGATTATTACGCATGCACACGAATTGCCACTGGCATATAATTTTGTTTCTTATACCGGTTTAGAAACAATTGTTTCATCATCAGCAGCGCTGATCGGCTGTTCTGAAGCAGTGTGCGATAAGATTAGCGGTATGGGCCGACCTGATGTGAAGTTGTTATATGGCTTTATCGATATTAATAAAATAATCTGTACTAAATCAGCAGCGGAAGTAAAGGCGAATACTGGATTTGCTAAAGACGATTTTGTTTGGGCAATTTCCGGTAAAACTTCGTTAATAAAAGGGGTAGATTTTTTAGTTTCGCTGCTTAAAGACTTGCCTGGGAATATTAAAATTATCTGGATTGGAGGCGAGGAAGATACAGGAATTTATTATTATACCAAGAAGACGGTTGAGCATAAATTTCCTGGGCGGGTTAAATTTTTAGGGGCACAAAGTGATGAGTACTACAACTATCTTAACTCCGCTGATGCTTTCTTATTATTGTCTAGAGAAGATTCATTCCCCTTGGTAATGCTAGAGGCCGCTGCATTGGGGAAACCAATTGTAGGCTTCAATTCGGGTGGGATTAGTGAGTTTGTGAAGGGCGGCACAGGCATAGTTGTAGACTCTTGGAGGACAAAAGATCTGGCTACTGCAATGATGGAAGTCAAAAATAACCCAGAAAGGTTTAATGTAGACGAAATTAAGATTCAAGCAGCCCGTTATGAAGTAAAAAAGCAAGTTTCAATACTGGAAAATATATTGGAAAGCATAAACTGATTTTATAAATCGTTTTCTTACTCTTTTACATCATTGGGGTTTTATTAGTTATTAAGATTCGAGCCCGTCTTTTAATGCCTGTAAATAGTGGTGGCCATATTTTTGATCTGGCTCTAAATGGCATCCTTCTGCCCATTCGTTCCAGGCGTTTACAAACATTAGTCGCTCTTCTCCTTGAAAATTCTCTTTGGTGTATGCCGCGGTTTTTGCAACCCATTCCTTAAATTTTTCTGGGCTTGAGTTCACAAATACAGTGGCATCTTTAGCCCTTCGAGCAGAGTTGTCCCAGCTAGGGAAAACGGATCGGAAGTATTTATAATTTTTAGGCTCCTTTTTGGCCATTTTCTCAACCATTTCCTCGTAGTCGAATACTTTATTCGCCAGTAACCCACTTTGTTTTAAGGAGCTGTTGTGTAAGATCTTTCTGAATAAATGACTAAGTGGTTGTTTTTTGCTGTATTTCTGAAGCTCGATCGAAAAATCTGGAGCAAACTCCATGCTCGCATCGAAATCATGGTATTTAGGATCAAAATCTCTTTTAAAGTTTTCAACCCTAATGAGATAAATGTCATCAAATCCAGCTTTTTTAGCTTCCTCCCGCCAAATCTTTACAGCCTCGTTGATGTTTGGATGGAGCTCAGATCTGTACATTAAATAAACAGGTTTTCCATCTATTTTTATGTATCTTTCATCCTTAAAAAAGGGCATCAGATATCGGATGTGATCAAGATCATCATTTAAATCATACTCTTGCTTAATTAAAACATCAGCTTCTAGTCCATCCCATCGCCTCGTCCAGTTTTCATTGGCCCAGCATAAGCAGAAAGGGAAATCGGGTTTACTAGATTTTAACATTTGCTCTATCGGTGTCTCCATTAAAAGTTTTCCATTAAACCAATAGTGATAGAAACAAAAGCCATAAATGCCATATTCTTTGGCAAGGGTAGCTTGCTCAACCATAGTATCTAATAATCTCAGGTCGTAAAAACCCAAATCTGCTGGTAGATGTGGCTGATAGTGGCCCTTAAATTTTGGCCTTGATTTGGTGACATTTGTCCATTCTGTAAATCCTTTTCCCCACCAATTATCATTTTCTTTAAAAGGATGAAATTGAGGTAGATAAAGTGCAATGGCCTTAAGCTCGTTTTTGCTGTTAGAATTGTGCATAAAACTGTTTTTATATTAGTAGCCCATTTTTAAAGCGAAATTAAATCTACTGATGAGATTCCTCTTTTTTAAATCTGGGAAAAAGTGCTGATAATTTTCGATCATTTTTACGATCAGAAATAGATTGTATTTTTTCTTTTTTGAGTAAGCTTCAAACAAATCAGAGATCAGCTGTTTATCTTGATGACTTAGGTTTGGGTAATTTTTTAAGATTTCCAAATTCTTCGTTTTTTCTAAAAACCTGGCCACTTTTTGGTTGCTGGAATTAGCTTGTTCTTCTTTATTCATTACAGAACTACCGTGTATGCGGTGTCTGGTTAAATTCATGTTCAAATACGCAATTTTCTTATGGTAAAGTGCAATAAATCCCATCCACCAATCGTAATAACCCGAACTTGGAATGGGGAAAATATAAGGAATAAATATTCGTGAAAGTAGGGTAGTATGCCCCGTTACGAAATTATAAAAAAGCAAACTTCTGAAATCTCTTTCCCTAAGTTTAAATGATGGGTGAAGGAGCGTTTTGCCTAAATCGTTATTATGTTCATCAACAAATATTGAGTTTGAGAATATGAGCCAGTTATCATCTATATGATTTAATAAAAGTTCGAGTTTGTTTAACTCCCAGATATCATCCTGGTCACTAATAGCGATATAATCTCCGGTAGTAAGTTCTATTGCTTTTTCGAAATTCTTATTAAAACCCAGATTCTTTTCATTTTGATACAATTTGATCCGGGGAAAACTTTTTTCAAGACTTTTTACAATATCTACCGTATTATCAGTCGAACAGTCATCAACAATAACAACTTCAATATTTTTATAGGTTTGGTTAACAATACTCATTAACTGTTCCTGCAAATACTTTGCTCCATTGTATGTACACAGTGCTATAGAAATTAGAGGTTGCATCATCAGCAGAAAAAAGATTTATGCATTTACAAAAACGACCTTAACTGCATCTTCAAATTTTTGCTCTTCCTGGTAAAGTGCATCGCGGTAAGAGGTGAAATTTTTAATCTCCTCCTCGTAATGATCTAAACAAGTATGAATCACTTCAACAATTGCACTAATATTATCGTCAGTTTTGTCAAAGCGATATTTGTCAAGGATTGGCATATCTTCATCAAATGCAGCCGATCCTTCTCTACCGATAATCATACAGCAGCGCATAATGCAGGCTTCTCTTGGCATTCGCTCCTTACCCGGATGGTAACCGAAATCTACGTAAAGCTTAGCTCTGTTCATTCTGTCGGCTACCTCTTCCGGTGTTAAGCCTTTTAGTGCTACCCAGTTTAGTGATGGCGTTTTTGCAATTATTTTTTGTAGATACTCGCCATTTTTTACAGGATTATAAATGATGATATTTTCTTTCTCAATCTGATTATTTACACGGTTGAAAAACTGATGATTCATGTAATCTGATATCTGGCCGATCGGTTTTATACCGGCTTTAGCCAGATGATCCATTGAGAAATAAGAATGGCCAATATTTGCAACGTCCATTTGCCTGATTTTTTCTAATGTTGCAAACTGAATGGGATTGTATAATTTCCTGATCCAGTAGGATGGTTTACGCTTAGTCCGTCTGATAACAGGCGCTAACATTTTGTAATAATTGGTTACGCTTAACCACCAGATTATTTTTTTGATTTTACTAAATTCCTTTTTAAATATAATTTCAGGAGAAGTTTCCGGTATAATTAAGAAGTTAGATGTTGAATTCTCCAACGCAGTTACGTAAGGAACATGATAGCTTTTATAAAATGGATGTACAGGGTCAATATTACTGTCTTTAATCGGAAAATAATACATCTTAGCATCCATACCCATGCTGATCAGCTGGTGTGCCAACTGGTGTAATGCTTCGGGCCCACCGGTTGCAAAATTTGGGGCACAGAAAATATAGATGGTAGAATCTTTCTTTATCTTAAGCATCCTGTTTAATATCTAATACATATAATTTTTTAGGCTTAAAAGCTTTGTAATATTGCCTAACTATGAACTTAATGGGTTGAAGGTTGCAAAACCATGCTGAAAACCAATTGCCGGAGATATAATAGCGGGTAATGGTGGTTGTCATAAAACGACTTCTAAATGCATGATTATATTTTTCAATAAATTCTTTTCTTAATCTATAAAAAGATGCATCTGGATTGCCATTGCTTTTATGAATAATATTAAAGTCGATTACATAGGCACTGAAACCTAGCACATCGGCAATTAGGCATAAATCAGGCCCGTAAAGATGAAATCCTGATAAATTGTGCGATAGTGCCAAATTCGCACTGTTTTTAACAACCATGAAGTTTTCATCAACGGTTCTTGTCCTTAATGGCAATCTTTTTTCTTTAATGATATGGCCTGATCCTTGCGTTAAATTAGTGGCAATCCATTTAAAGTTTACTCCTCCAGCATTGGCTAAAATAGCCCAGTTGGGATCATTCTTCTCGATCTCTGAAATCCTTTCCGATAAATGGTTCTGATCGTGATCGTGTATGATAATATCCTGATGGCACAAGATGATATATTTCCCCTTTGCCTGTTGAAGAAATTGATTTAACCCCTTAAAGGCTTCAAAATTACAGGATTCGGAATTATCAATAAACAAATATTCACAGCTTTTTTCATCAAATCCTTTGTTAAGAAATGAGTTTAACATTTCTTCGTATTCTGCTTTTCTGGTTACGAGTGTACATATAGAATACTCGTATGCATAAACGGGTGAAGAAATTGATCTGGCTAAATTTAAAACTGTACTCATAAATTTACTCTGTAAAAGCCTGCATATCAATTAAACGCTTGTATAAGCCATTTTTTGCCATTAATTCGCTATGGCTTCCGGTTTCTACCACACTGCCTTTATCAATCACAACAATTTTATCCGCATGTTGTATTGTACTTAAACGGTGCGCAATTACAATCGATGTGCGATTTTTCATTAAATTATTTAATGCATCCTGTACTAGTTTTTCTGATTCAGTATCCAGTGCAGATGTTGCCTCATCTAAAAGCATGATCGGCGGATTTGCCAATACTGCGCGCGCAATACAAACGCGTTGTTTCTGTCCGCCAGAAAGTTTATTCCCCCTATCGCCAACCAAAGATTGATAACCGTTCTCTGCATTCTCGATAAAATCGTGCGCATTGGCAATTTTTGCTGCTGCCACCACTTCTTCCATGCTTGCATCTGGTTTTGCAAAGGCAATATTGTTAAAAATAGTATCATTAAAAAGAAAAGACTCCTGGTTAACGGTTCCCATTTGCGCCCTGATACTCTCTACAGTAAGTTCTTTATAATCGTGGCCATCAATTTTAATTACCCCTGACTTTGGATCATGAAAACGCGGAAGCAGATCCATCAATGTGCTTTTTCCACCACCTGACGGACCAACCAGGGCAACAGTTTTTCCTTTTTCAATCTCGAAGGTTATCGAGTTAAGTATTTGTTTTTCGCCATAACTGAATGATACATCCTGAAGGCTGATTGCGCTGTTAAAACCATCGAGCACTTTGGCATCTGGCGCATTCACCAATAATGGTTTGGTATCCATTAAGTCCAAAACCCGTTCCCCTGCCGCAATACCCGAATGGATTCCGCTAAACGAATCGGTAAGTGCCTTTACTGGCTGCATTACCTGCGAGAAGGTAGCAATATAAACCAGGAATTTTGCAGGTGTAAGATCTCCCTGACCAGTTAAAATCATTGTTCCACCATAAAGCACAATAAAAACGACAACAAATACCCCTAATGTTTGTGATACGGGTGAGGCAAGCTGCTGCCTTCTTGCCATTTTTCTATTCAGGTAAGAATAGAACTTATTCTCCTGGTCAAACTTATCTTTAATCCTTGGTGTAGCATTAAAGGCTTTTATGATTTTAATGCCGCTTAAAGATTCATCTAAGAAACCTATCATTTTTGCGAAAGATTCATGAGATTCTTTAGCCTGGTGTTTTAAGCGTTTAACGATTTTACTAATGATAAAACCTGATACAGGGATAACCAGTAGAGAGAATAATGTAAGCTTAACCGAGATCGAAATGAGTACACCAACGTAGAATAATAATTGTAATGGCTCCTTAAAAATCACTTGTAAGGTGTTGGTAACGGTAAATTGCACCACCTGAACATCTGATGCAACTTTAGAAATGATATCTCCCTTACGTTCATTGTTAAAGAAACCAACATGCAAATTCATTACATTGTTGAAAACTGTTCTACGAAGATTAAGTAAAGTGTGCACCCTTAAATCTTCCATGAATCTCTGTGAGAGATAACGGAAAAGATTTGCTAATATCACGGTAACCACTATAACAATACATACCAATTTTAAGGTTTCAGTTTTACCGTACGCATCAATAGCGTGTTGTATATATTGGCTAAATTTGCCCATAAAATCGATTGATGAGCTAACTTTTGATAATGTAGTGGGTGCGTCTTTTATAAAAAGAGTTTCTAATAAAGGCCCTAGCAGGGTAAACAAGAAGGTGTTAAAAATTATGGCGAATAATGTTGCAATAATATAAGGTATGGCAAATTTTTCGATTGGCTTGGCAAATGATAATAAACGAAAATATGTTTTCATTTTGATATAAAATGGAATATGTAAAATGGAGAAATGTAATGAAACAGCTCCAAAAAAAATCTAATTAAAACTTGGCAAATGTACGGTTTTCAAATATACCTTGCCGGTTTTCAAAACCCAATGGGTTTAAAATTACAATCGGTTAATTTTTTTGGTGCTAATTGATTGATTGATAATGGTCATTATATCCGAAACGTTTAGGTTTGAATGATATTTCTGTTTCAGTGTATCAAGCCTTGTTCTACTGGCATTAATGTGGATCTGATGGGCTAAATAGTCTTTGTAGCTTTCCAGTACCCAGGTTTTGCCCGTAAGCAATTTTGGAATCAGTTCGGTAAAAACCTGTTGGAGTGGGTAAAGAACCTTTCTTAGCCCGTGTAGATGGATACCCTGGAGGATGTAACGGTTTCGATAATAAATCTTTTTAATAAAATTAGATTTAATCTGTGTTTTGGTGCTGCCACTTACATGGTGAAAACAAAACGATTGGTGTTCGTAATAACATTTCCAGCCCAATTGCCAGGCACGTAAGCTCAGATCGAAGTCTTCTGATGAGAAAGGAGAGTAGATTTCATCAAAACCACCTAGTTCTTTGAGCTTTTTTGCATCAACCAAAGCGTTGGCGCCAGATAGGTAGGCTGTATAAACATTTCCATCTGCTGAATTTTCGCTGTAATAGAATTTATTTGCTTTAATCCGGCAGCCACCATAGTATAAAAAACGGGCAGCATCCTCAATCCTGCTTTCGTCGAAACTCATGATGCGGGCCATCACGCCAAACGTATCAGGTTTGTTAAAATATTTCCACTGGTGCTCAAAATAATCTGGCGTAAGCTTTACATCAGAGTTTAAGAGTAAGATTAATTCGTGTTTGGCTTCCCGGATACCATGATTGCAGGTATAAGAAAAACCTCGGTTCTGATCATTGATCAGTAGTTTTACCTCCTTGTAATTTTCTTTGATAAAAGAGATGCTGTCGTCCTTTGAGCCATCATCTATAACAATAATTTCAAATTCTGTACCCGCATTTTGAGCCGCGGTAAAAACAGAAGGCAGGTATTGTTCGAGCAGATGCTTGCCGTTATAATTAGGGATGATGATCGAAACACTTTTCTGCATCTACTTTACAATTTTATAATTCCGGTATTCAAACAAGCGCATACCAGTTAAATCTTCAATTTTTTGCAAAACCCGCCTGCGAAAATTCATTTTTGGGGTTTCCTTGGTTAAATCTTTATCAAATTTCCAGTTTGCAGCCTCAATTCTTGCCTGCATTACTTTTGGGTGAGTGCCTTTAAAATGAACCAAACGATCGGCATTGTGCATATCATAAGTTTCCTGCACGGGATAATTCTCTTCAATCCATTCTTCTGTTTGATAAAACTGATTAAAGTTTCGCACTTTACCTTGTAATCCTTTTGGTGGTTTAACCCAGCCATAATGATAAATGTAGGCATCGATTAACTTAACCTTAAGTTTTCTGTCGTTAATTCTGAAGCCCTGTGCATCACGGTAAGATTTTACACCGGGTAAATTTTTTATCACCCGAACTTCTCTTCTATACCAGCGTCTGGATTCAGCCAGATAGTCATAAGAAGCATAAAAATGTTTATATTTTAAAAGTAAGGCCTCAACATTATTGTTGTGAAGCTCTAGCTCCATTTCTTTTTTAATCAGGGAAAGATAATCTTCATGTATGGCCTCATCCCCTTGAATATAGATCATCCAATCGGTATCCTTACTGATTTCTGCTAAAGCCTTATTGGTTTCGTCGGCAAAAACCCGGCCGCCCTCTCTGATGCTGTCATCCCAAACGGTATCAATAGTCCTGATTTTAGGATCGATGCTTTTAACCATTTCAGAAGTTTCGTCTGAAGAGTTCCCCAGGGCAACAATAAAATCATCACATAAAGGTAATATGGAAAGTATGGCTTCTTTTGCCGGATAATCGTTTACAATTGCATTTCTTAAAAAGGTAAAACCGGTAACTTTCATTATAGGTGCTTTGTAGCTGATAATTTTTGTTTATTTGTACAAAGATAGTTTTATTGATGAATACGCATCTATCCATTTTAAGAGAAGTAAAGGCTGGAAATTACAGGGTTTTGGCAAGGACATTAACCCTTGTCGAAAATAACATTACACCGGCTGATGCGATTTTAAGAGATTTAGATAGTTGGGCTAATGTTCCGGTTTTAGGTATTACAGGGCCTCCAGGTGCAGGTAAAAGTACCCTGGTAAATGCAGTAACCAGCCATTTTGTGGCGAAAGGAATGCACATTGCTATATTGGCCATAGATCCTACCTCTCCATTTAATTTTGGGGCATTGTTAGGCGACCGTATTCGTATGGCTGGGCAATTTAATAATCCAAATGTTTTTATTCGCTCGCTGGCTACGCGTGGCGCTTTAGGGGGTATTTCGGCAAAAACTATCGAAATGGTTGATGTTTTAAAAGCAGCTAATTTTGACCTGATTATTGTAGAAACTGTTGGCGTAGGACAATCGGAAGTCGAAATTGCCGGACTGGCTGATAAAACTGTTGTTGTTTTGGTGCCCGAATCTGGCGATGAGGTACAGAATATCAAATCTGGTTTGATGGAGATTGCCGATTGTTTTGTGATAAATAAGGCTGACAGGGAAGGCGCAGCTATTTTTGCCAATAATTTAAAGAAAATCGTACACCAGGGTATGAAGACTATCCCAATATTAAAAACAGTGGCCGATAAAAATACCGGTATTGATGAACTATGTGCATGGATAATCAAACCCCTGACTTCTGATCATAACCGAAGGGCTTTTCTGTTTGCAGAGAAAGCCTGGAGACTCATTCAACATGAGAAAATGAGGGGTATAGATAAAAAAAGGCTGCTAGAAAAAGTTCAGGCAGCCTTGAAAGAAGATGATTTTAATATTTATCGTTTTGCTGATGAATTTAAAGGTTAATCGATTAGTTATTATCAATTAACTGTAAACTACCAACTGAGAATTGATTAACTGTTCATGATATCCTCAATTTCTTCAGCTTCTAGTGGGATATCGGCCATTAAATCTATATTTCCATTTCCGGTGATCAGAATATTATTTTCTAAACGGATACCCAAACCTTCCTCCGGAATATAAATGCCTGGTTCAACTGTAAGGATGTTGCCATTAGCAAATGGCGTATATCTTCCAGCAAAGTCATGTACATCGATGCCTAGGTGATGCGAATTGCCGTGCATAAAATATTTTTTATAAGCTGGCCAGGCTGCGGTTTGATTCTTCACGTCTGCTGTAGAAATAAGTCCAAGATTAACCAGTTGCTCCGTCATAATTTCACCAACCTGCTCGTGGTAAGTATTCCATATGGTCCCTTCGCCAATTAATTTAATCGACTCCTTCATCACGTGCAATACGGCATTGTAAACATCCTTTTGTCTTTGCGTAAAACGGCCATTAACAGGGATAGAACGACTCATATCTGCATTGTAATTGGCATATTCAGCGCCAAAATCGAAAAGTATCACGTCGCCATCTTTACATTCCTGATTATTATCGTTGTAATGAAGGATATTAGCATTGTGGCCAGAAGCAATAATAGGGGTATAGGCATGGCCTGTTCCACCCTGGCGGATAAACTCGTGTATAATCTCCGCTTCAATTTCATATTCTTTAACACCGGGCTTTGTAAATTTTAATACCCTGATAAAAGCATCACGGGTTATTGCCGAAGCCTTTTTTGTTAATTCGATTTCAACATCTGATTTAACTGCGCGTAAATTTCGCATGATAGGTGCCGAACGTTCATAATGATGTAAGGGGTACTTTGCCCTCATTTTCTCAATGAAACGAATGTCACGATAAGGAACTTCGTGAGCATACCGGTCATTTTCATTCGTATTTAAATAAATATGTTCAGCATAGTTTACAATACTATGGAGTATGTTGTCAAAATCTTCTAACCAGTATACCGCTTGAATACCTGATGCCGCTTTTGCTTGCTCTTTGGTATACTTGTATCCTTCCCAAACTTTAATGTAATCGTTAGTCTGTCTTAAAAACAGGACTTCTCTGTACAATGGATTAGGACAATCGGGGAATAATAGCAAAATTGTTTGTTCCTGATCAATTCCGGATAAATAAAATAAATCAGGATTTTGCTTAAAAATAAAGTTCTGATCGCCACTTCTAGGGAATTCATCACTTGAATTGAATATAGCTAATGAGTTGTTTTTTAGGTGTTTAGTGAAATTATTTCGATTTAAAATAAATAATGACTGATTGATGGTAGGATATTTCATGAAAATGGTATTTTTATATGGGTAATGGCCAAATGTAATAAAATGATTAATTACTGTGAAGTTTGGAACGGAGTTTGTATAAAAGTTTGAAAATTTAAAATTTTGTTTAATTTTGCGATTACTAAAAAATTAATCAATTAAATTGTTTAACCCTTAAAAAAGAAAAAGATTATGAATTATTCTACTTTAAAGAAAAGTGTTGCACTTTCTTTAGTGGCATTAACAGGAGTAGCTTCTCTTGCTGTCGCTCAAGATGCACCTGCAACAACTTCTGCTACCAAGGTATTTGGTGGTAGAGGACAGTACAGAACTTGGTCTATCGGTGTACATGGTGGTGTTTTAATGCCAGTTGTTGCTATCGGTGGTTCAAATGACTTTAACAGATGGGATGCTAACTTAGGCTACGGCTTAAACATCCGTAAACAATTAGGTCACTCTTTCGGTTTAGAATTAAACGGAACACGTGGTAAACTTTCAGGTACTAATGAAGGAATCACTTCAGCTGTAAAAGATTTCGAAACTGAATTGCAATATGCAGTAGATTTACGTGGTGTTGTAAATGTAGGTTCAATCGATTTCTTACGTCGTGAGAATTCAGTAGGTTTCTTCTTAACAGCTGGTGCTGGTATGTTAGCTTATGCTCCAAAAATCACTACCGCATCTGGTGGAGTTATTGACTGGAAAGGTAAAGCTATTGGTCCTATTGATGACAGACATGACGCTAAAGATTACGTAAAAGGTTTCTATATTCCAGTTGGTGCTGGTGTTAAATTCAAAGTTTCTGAGCGTGTTAACTTTAACTTAGGTTACACCATGAACTTTGTTGACGCTGATAACGTTGATGGAGTTTATGCAAAAGGCGAAAGTAAAGATAAATTCTCTTACGGTTATGCTGGTTTAGAATTCTCTTTAGGTTCTTCTGCTAAACCAAGTTTAGAGTGGACTAACCCATTAGCTACTATGTACGATGAGTTAAAAGATCCAACTTTACGTCAAGAAGTTGAAGCATTGAAAAACCGTGTTTCTGCTGTTGAAAAATCTGTTGAAGATTTGAAAAAAGATACTGACGGTGACGGTGTTGCTGATCAATTCGATAAATGCCCAGGAACTCCTGCTGGTACTGCTGTTGATGGTTCAGGTTGTCCTCTTCCAAAACCAGCTCCAGTTGATTCAGTTGCTTCTAATGTAACTGGTTTCGAAAAAATTGGTTTTGATTTCAACTCTTCAGTTTTAAAAACTGAGTCTTACCCTACTTTAGATAAATTATCTTCAGTGTTACGTGAAAACGGTGGTAAAGTAACTGTAAACGGTTACGCTTCAAGCGAAGGTACTGCTGCATATAACTTGAAATTATCTAAAGACAGAGCTAACTCTGTTAAAACTTACTTAGTAAACTCTGGCGTTAACGCTAGTCAAGTTGCTACTAAAGGTAATGGTGAAGCTAATCCAATTGCTTCTAACGATACTGAAGAAGGTCGTATCCAAAACCGTCGTGTTGAAACTGCTAGAAACTAGTATTTCAATATAAGATTTAGAAAAGTCCCGATGAAAATCGGGACTTTTTTTATGCCTTTTAATTTTCTGTGTTAAGCTTTTTAGCTAAGTTTGCATGATGTACTTCTTTAGAAAAAAGGATCCTAAAAGGCCAAATAATATCAATCTGAGAATCATGCATTTTATTAATGCATTGGCTATCTTAATTTTTCTTGCAGGTATCATCTATAAGCTTATTCAGTGGCTTGCCAAATAACCCAAATTGTATGAAACAAATTATTAAAACAACGAATGCTCCAGCTCCAATTGGACCATATAGCCAGGCTGTACAAGCTGGAAACTTTTTATTCGTATCAGGCCAGGTGGCCATTAATCCCGAAAGTGGAGAACTAAACATTGGTAATATTGAAGAAGAAACACATCAGGTCATGCGTAACCTTAAAGCCGTTTTGCTTGAGGCGGGCCTAACTTTCGATAACGTAGTAAAGTCTACCATCTTCTTAAGCGATATGGGTACCTTTGCGCAGGTAAACGAAGTTTACGGACAATACTTTACAGCTGATTTTCCAGCCCGCGAAACGGTTCAGGTTTCGGTATTGCCTAAAAATGTTAATGTAGAAATCTCTGTAATTGCCATTGTAGGCTAATTTTGACGGAAAGCAAAAGCAAATATTTTATAGCGGGCATTGTTCCTTACATAATCTGGGGAACAATGTCTGTGCCTTTGCGTAACATAAAAGGTTTTCCGCCACACGAAATTTTATACTACAGGATATTTATTTCCATTATCGTGGTTTGGGCTACCATTCTTTTATTCAGAAGGAAAGCCTTACAAAATGATTTGAATTTATTAAAATCATTAAACACCCGCCAGAAAACCAGACTATTGCTGCTTACCATCGTGTCATCATTTCTGATAACCGGAAACTGGTTCACCTACATTTATGCGGTAAATAGTGTGAGTTTAAAGGCCGCAGCCTTTGCCTATATGGTGTGCCCGCTATTAACTGCGCTCTGTGGATTTATCATTCTAAAAGAACAATTAACCAAGGCTAAAATTATTGCCCTGATTATTGCATTTATAAGCATCATCCTATTGGCAACAGGCTCTTTACACGAAGTCATGTGGGCCATTATCATCGCCTCTTTTTATGCGCTATATGTTATTGTGCTAAAAGTGATTAAAGATGTAGATAAGTTTAACTTTTTAGGCGTTCAGTTAATTTTATCAGGGTTAATGATGCTGCCTTTGTATTTTTTAAACGCTGCACCTTTTCCTACTGAAACCTTCTTTTGGGCACATATATTTTTGATTGCCATTGTGTTTACCATTATTCCGCTCTTCTTAAATTCCTATGCCCTGTTGGGCATGCCTTCGTCTGCCCTGGGTATTTTAATCTATCTCAATCCTATAGTTGCTTTTACAGTAGCATTTTTTTACTTTAAGGAAAAAATAGATCTGCACCAACTTTTCGCCTATTTGCTTTTGCTGTTATCGATCGTTATTTTTAATGCGGCTTTGCTAAAGAGTGTTGTTTACAAGAAACAGTAAAATATTTTGTTTAATTCGGTATTAGATACACCTGTTGAGTTTTTGAAAGGCGTTGGGCCAAGTCGTGCCGATGTTTTAAAAAAGGATCTCGGCCTGTTCACTTATCAGGATATGCTGGCACATTATCCGTTCAGGTATATCGACCGTACAAAATATTTCAAGATTAACCAGATCAATCCTGATTCGCAGTATATTCAGATTATCGGGCGGGTAATCAGTAAAAAAGTAATCGGCGATAAAAGAGCAAAGCGCATTATTGCTGTTTTTAAAGATGAGACCGGAATCATGGAACTGGTTTGGTTCCAGAGTTTAAAATGGGTTGATGATAATATCACCGTTGGCACTGCTTATGTAGCTTTTGGTAAACCTAGCATCTTTAACGGAACATTCAGCATCTCACATCCTGAAATGGAGCTGTATCAGCGCAAACAGGTGGGAAGAGGTAATTTAACCTTGCAGCCGGTTTATAACTCAACAGAGAAGCTTAAAAAGTTTAATCTCGATTCAAAAGGCTTACAACGTTTAATCGCCGGCCTGTTGGATCAGATTATTCCTCAGGTTCCAGAAAATTTACCTCCATACATTATTGATAAGTATCAGCTGCCAGATAAAAGACTGGCCTTGCTGAATATTCATTTTCCTAAAAATCAGCAGGATTTAAGCGCTGCGGAAAGACGCCTTAAATTTGAGGAATTGTTCTTCATCCAATTGCAGCTTTTACACAATAAACATTTGCGCCAGTTAAAGTTTAAAGGCGTAACTTTTGAAAAAGTTGGCGAAAAAGTAAACCGTTTTTATAACGAGTTTTTGCCCTTTGAATTAACGAATGCCCAAAAACGGGTAGTTAAGGAAATCAGAATTGATACCCAACGGGGCGTACAAATGAACCGGCTTGTTCAAGGCGACGTAGGGAGTGGTAAAACTGCTGTTGCACTAATGAGTATGCTTTTGGCAAATGACAACGGCTATCAGGCTTGTATGATGGCGCCTACGGAGATTTTAGCCCGTCAGCACTATGCATCTATCACATCGCTGGTAACTGACGACCTGGTGCGTGTTGCCATCCTTACAGGAAACACTAAAAAGAAGGAGCGCACGATTTTGCATGAGCAATTGGAGAGTGGGGAAATCGATATTCTGATCGGAACACATGCCCTGATTGAGGATAAGGTTCAGTTTAGGAATCTGGGGCTGGTTGTAATTGATGAACAACACCGTTTTGGTGTGGAGCAACGCGCTAAACTTTGGCGGAAAAATATCATTCCACCACATATTCTCGTGATGACCGCTACACCCATTCCGCGCACTTTGGCCATGACCTTATATGGTGATCTTGATGTTTCGATCATCGACGAATTACCTGCGGGTAGAAAACCCATAGAAACCAAACACCTTTTTGAAGGCCAACGTCTCAGGATGTTTGGTTTTATGAAGCAGGAAATTGCCAAAGGCAGGCAGGTTTATATTGTTTATCCTTTAATTAAAGAAAGCGAGAAATTAGATCTTTTACATCTCGAAGCGGGCATTGAGCAGCTGAGTTATCAGTTTCCTAGACCGGATTACCAAATGAGTATTGTTCATGGACAAATGCCCAATGCGGATAAACAGTTCGAAATGCAGCAGTTTATTGATGGTAAAAGCCAGATTATGGTGGCTACAACCGTAATAGAGGTGGGCGTAAATGTGCCTAATGCTTCGGTTATGGTCATCGAAAATGCCGAAAGGTTTGGGCTTTCACAGCTCCATCAGTTGCGCGGTAGAGTAGGCCGTGGGGCAGAACAGTCTTTCTGTATATTAATGAGTGGGAATAAACTGAGTAAAGAGGGCAAGATCCGCTTAGAAACAATGGTAAGGACCAACAATGGTTTCGAAATATCAGAAATAGATTTACAGCTCCGTGGTCCTGGCGATATTACCGGAACACAACAAAGCGGTGTTTTAGATCTGAAGCTTGCCGACCTGGCCAAAGACCAGATTATTTTATCTGAAGCACGGAACACCGTAATTGCTCTTTTTGAAGACGATCCGCAACTGGCAAAACCCGAAAACGCAATCTTAAAAGCCTACCTGCAAAAGTTAGAAAGAGGTATTTCTTTCGACAAGATCAGTTAACGCGCCAAATCCACAAATTTTCTCCTTATTTGCAATAACATTTAGTAGTGTATTATTTGTACTACTTTGCGTAGTTGTGTAATTGTTTTTTTACGATTCAGCCCCTTATAATTATTATTCTACCCCCTTTTTTAATTTTCTAATATTCCTATCTTGCGTGTAACCAAATATGAAATGTTGAGCCGGCAAGTCCAAAACTGGGTATGTCGTACACAGTGATTTTCATTCCCTGAAAATTGTTTTTAAGTAGTTATGAGGGATTTCATATGGTTAATGATGATTTGTTGATATAATCGGAAAGGGCCTTAATTTTTTGATGTTAATGTGGTGTAAATGATTATATCAATAAGTCATGTTTAAATGATTTGTTTAAAGACAATTCAATATTACTGAAGTGTATTAAATTATCATACAACTATTATCTAACCAAAATAAATTGAAAAACTATGAAAAAAAATCTATTGAGGACTTTTGCCAGAAGTAGCATGTTTCTTGTTTGCGGTGGTTGTCTCGTTTTTTCTCCACCTTTCAGCATGTCTGCCAAAGCATCATTGCATGAAAAAGAACCTTTTGATTTTTACAGACCCCCACTTCAGGACATTATTGTGAAAGGACAGGTTACTGACGCCAAGGGTCCTATTCCGGGCGTGAGTGTGAAGTTAAAAGGAGGGGCTGCAACGACAGTAACAGATGGTTCAGGTAAATTTAGTATCAAGGTACCTGAAGATGCAACCCTGGTATTTACCTATGTAGGCTACGTTGATCAGGAGATTCAGGTAAAAAACCAAACCAGCATTAACGTACGTTTGGTAGAAAACAACCAAAACCTTACTGAAGTAGTTGTAGTAGGTTACGGAACGCAAAAGAAAGCGGTTGTATCTGGTGCGGTTGCCGCGGTTAAAGGCTCGGAGCTGGCCAAATCTTCTTCTGTGAACTTAACCAATTCGTTAGCCGGCCGTTTACCAGGCGTAACTGCATTACAGGGAAGTGGTGAGCCTGGTTACGATGGTTCTACCATCCGGATCAGGGGTATAAACTCACTCGGGAATAACAATGCTTTAATCGTAATTGATGGAATTCCTAACCGGGCCGGTGGAATTGAAAGGTTAAACCCGAACGATATCGAAAGTGTATCCGTTTTAAAAGATGCTTCTGCAGCCATTTACGGTTCGCAAGCTGCAAATGGGGTAATCCTGATTACCACCAAATTAGGTAAATCGGGCAAACCACAATTTTCTTACGATTTTAGTTATGGTTTGCAACAACCAACACGTATACCAAAAATGGCCAATTCGACTCAATATGCTGAGATTTTAAATGAACTGAATATTTTCGGCTCTGATCTTAATCCGAATGAATGGTCAGCAGCGTGGAACAGTTTCAAAACAACAGGTACTTATTTATCTACTGGCGGTAAAACGATTAATGCCGCTTACAAACCAGACGAAATCAGGAAATTTGGTGATGGCTCAGATCCGCTAAGGTATCCCAATACTGATTGGTTTAAAACTACTTTCCAAAATTGGTCTCCTCAGCAAAGACACAACGTTCAGATTAATGGAGGGAGTGAAAATGTTAAATATTTGCTTTCATTAGGCTATCTAAATCAGGATGGCTATTATAAAAATTCTGCCACAGGTTATCAGCAGTATGATATGCGTTTTAACCTGGAAGCAAAATTAAGCAAGTATATTACTACAACATTGGGAGTAAGTGCAAGAGAGGAAGACCGTAATTTTCCAACTGTTTCAGCGGGTGATATCTTTAGATTCTTAATGCGGGGGAGACCTAACGAGATAGCCATATGGCCTAACGGGTTGCCTGGTAGGGATATTGAATATGGTTATAATCCGGTGGTTTCTACTACAGATTTAACAGGAACTAATAAGGATGTTAGAGATTACTTTCAAACTACAGGTAAAGCAGAAATTAAAATTCCTGGTGTTGATGGATTAAAGGTAACCGGTACAGCTGCAATAGACAAATATTCTGGCAGACAAAAAAACTGGCAATTGCCCTGGACACTTTACGATTGGGACAAGAAAACGTTTGCAGCCGATGGTGTAACACCTGTGCTTGCAGGTACGGTACGTTCTCAATATACCGATCCAAGGCTTAGGGAAACTGCAGGTGGACAATTAGCCATAAACTTAACCGGAATGGTTAACTATGATAAGAAGATTAGCGACCATACTATTGGCTTAATGGCCGGCGTAACACGCGAAACAGTTAACAACGACGGTTTTACTGCGTTTAGAAGATACTTTATATCTTCATCTGTTCAAGAGTTGCTTGCAGGTGATGAAAGGGAGCAATCATTAGGCAATAATCCTGGTGACCCGAATAATCTATTTAAAAGAGCAAGGTTAAGCTATTTTGGAAGGGTGGGCTATAACTATAAAGAAAAATACCTTGCTGAATTTTTGTGGCGGGTAGATGGATCTTATATCTTTCCAACAGATAGACGTTTCGGTTTCTTCCCAGGGGTATCAGTAGGTTGGCGTTTATCTGAAGAGCCGTTTTTCAAAGACAATGTTAAATTCGTCAACAATTTGAAATTAAGGGCCTCATGGGGGCAAATGGGGGCTGAAGCCTATTTTGGCGATGCCCTGCAGGAATATCAATACCTCAGTTTGATGAACTTTGGTACCTATACCTTTAATGATCTGGTAACTAAAACCTTAACTGAAGGTAAGGTGCCCAATTTTGATTTTGGATGGGAAGTGGCAAATAATACAAATATTGGTTTAGATGCATCATTTTTAAATAATAAATTGTCGTTAGAGTTCGATTACTTCTATAATAAGCGTACAAACATTCTGATCAGCAGAGGTAGTTCGGTGCCTGAAAGTTCGGGCATTACCGATCGTTTACCTCCTGTTAACTTAGGAAAGGTAAACAACAAAGGTTTCGAATTTAAATTAAGCTACAATGACCAGGTTGGTGATTTAAATTTTGGCGTGAGTGTAAATGGTGGCTATGCTAAAAACAAGATCGTTTTTTGGGATGAAACCCCTGGTGCCCCAGAATGGCAGCGTTCTACTGGCAGGGTAACCAGTTCGTGGTTGGTGTACGATTATGATGGTGTTTTTAAAGATCAGGCAGAAGCTGATGCCAATAAACAAAAGTATAGTGCATTAACGAGTAATCTTCGCGCAGGCGACATGAAATTTAAGGACAGGAATGAGGATGGTAAAATTAATGCAGATGATAAGATCCGTTTGGATAAAAATGGAACTCCAACTTTTACGGGCGGTGTAAATTTTAATGTTCAGTACAAAGGATTTGACTTATCAGTGCTTATTCAAGGAGCAACGGGTGGAATGCAGATTGTTGGTTTAACAGAATCGGGAGATATTGGTAACTTCCTGGAGTGGTCGTACCTGAACCGCTGGAGCATTGATAATCCAAGTTCGGTAAACCCGCGCTTATCAAATAGGGGTGCTACCTATTATACCGATAGCAATAATGCCTTAAACAATACCTATTGGTTAAGGAGCAATAACTACATCAGACTTAAGAATGTAGAGCTAGGATATACATTGCCAACCACCTGGGTTGAAAAAGTTGGATTAAATAGTGTAAGGGTATATGCAAATGGCCTCAATTTGGCTACGCTTGATAAAATCAAGATATGGGATCCCGAATCTACCAATACAAGTGGACAATACTATCCACAAGCTAGGGTAATTAATATGGGTATTAAAGCCACTTTTTAACAATGTATAGCTGTTTATCAATTACAAAGAAGAATATGAAAACAATAATTCAAAATAGAAATTTATATCTATTGGTTCTTATTACCTTTTTTGCATTTGCGTGTAAAAAGGATTTTTTGAACGTAGAATCACCTGGCCAGGTGCCTGCCGAGTCGGTATGGAAAGATCCTGCAACTGCGCAGGCATTTGTGAACGATATCTATAACGGACTGGGTAACGGCGGCTTTTCTGAACAGATGTTAGCATCAGTTTCTGACGAAGCCTTGTTTACACACCCTACCCGTGGTATCGATCTGGTTAATAGTGCTACCATTAACCCATCTACATTGGGATGGGTGGATGATACATGGGCTTATAAACAAATGTATAACCGCATCCGGGCCTGCAACATTACCATCGAGAAAATTACCGGTGGAGATAATGCACTAACCAGCCAAACATTAAAAGACCAGCTGGCGGGCGAAGCATATTTTTTACGTGCTTATTTTTATCAGCAGTTATTACGCTTTTATGGAGCAGTACCTATTATTACAAAAACTTACGTACTCAACGATAATTATAATGTAAAGCGTAATACCTATGAAGAATGTGTAAACTTCATTATTAAAGATTGCGATGAGGCGAATAAACTTTTAACAGGCAAAACGATGGAAAAAGGGCGTACCACTGCTACCGCTGCTTTGGCACTTAAATCAAGGGTATTGATTTATGCGGCGAGCGATTTGCATGACAGGGCAAAGCTTACAAATAAAGTTAGTGGAATTGCCGCTCAAAAATTAGATTTCTTAAGTTATGCAAGTGGGGATCAAGCCGATCGTTATAAATTGGCTCAAACGGCTGCAAAAGCAGTAATGGATGCCACAAAAGGCTATTTGTTAGATTTATCTGCGCCAGTATCGGTAACGGAAGGAAGCAGGAATTATAAAAGTATAGCGATGGGTGGTGCCAGTAAAGCGCCCAATATAGATGCTGCGGCAGCTGCCGAATTAATTTTTGCACGTTATTTCATCGTTCAGAATAATATTAAGCATGCGCAACAAAATGGCCCTAACGGTTACCATAACTGGGCAGGTAATACACCAATTGGCTTATTGGTTGATGATTATGAAATGAAAGACGGTTCTAAATTTAGTTGGACAAACCCAGCACAAAAAGCTGAGCCTTATCAAAATAGAGATCCACGCTTTTACGCTACTGTTTTATATGATGGTGCCGGTTGGAAACCCCGTGATAAAGCTTCTGGCAATGTAGATCCAGCCAGTCAAATCCAGACAGGGGTATATGATCTGTTGGATGACAAAAACAATAAGTTCGATTTTAAAGGTCTGGATACCAGAGCAAGTTCTATCGAAAACTGGAACGGTAGCTGGACAGGTTATTACTATCATAAATTTATTGATCCGGATCCAACTATTGTTGATGCCTCTATGTCGCAAAATGTGCCCTGGCCTTTCTTTAGGTATACAGAAGCGGTATTCAATTACATCGAAGCCAGTATTGAGCTTGGCGAATTGGGTAATGCGACCAATTGGTTAAATAAAATCCGTTTCAGAGCAGGTATGCCAGCGGTTACGGCAACAGACCAGGCCGGACTTCGGGAGGTTTATCGTCACGAGCGCCGCATCGAAATGGCCTATGAGGAACAACGTTATCACGATACACGCAGGTGGTTAATTGCCGGCGAAACATTAGGTAGAAAAGTTACCTATATTAAAGTTACCGGTAAATTTAAGCCGGGTAAAACCATGTCTGCGCCTTACCATTATGACCCTACTGTATACGATTATACTTATAGTCCGGTTGTAGAAAATGCACAGGAAAACAGAAGCTGGGACAATAAACTTTATTTCAGGCCATTTAGCCGTGATGAAGTAAACAAGAATAATTTGCTCGAGCAAAACCCGGGATACTAAAAAATGCACTTGATTACCCGATGGATATGTACAATCATATTCATCGGGTTTTTTATGCAATAACATATTTTTACTTTTTAATAGAGAAATAAGCAATCTAAAACCTTTGTCTATTCCTGTATTTAATTTTCAAAGCTTAGTTTTGCATATAATTTTTTTCCTGTGGCAGATTCAGACCCCAATTCGGTTATTTCAAAACCAGATCCTTACGCCGCATTGCGCTTTAGGGAGTTCCGCTCTTACCTAGGCATGCGTTTTTTCTTCACTTTTGCCTATCAAATGCAGGCGGTAGTGCTTGGAATTTATATTTATCATGTAACCAAAGATCCATTGGCTTTAGGATTTGTAGGCCTGTGCGAGGCTATTCCTGCAATAGGAATTGCGTTGTATGGAGGTTATGTTGCAGATAAGAGTGAAAAAAGAGGTTTATTACTCAAAATATTTGGAGGCGTATTTCTTTGTACCCTCATTATGCTGCTGGTAACATTGCCGCAGTTCAACCTTCGGCAGATCGATATCATTTTTACCCTGTTTAATTTTAAGGTTAATCTGATCGCATTGATTATGTATGTACTCGTGTTTGGAATGGGTATATCAAGAGGGTTTTTCGGGCCAGCCACATTCTCTTTAATGGCTCAGATCTTGCCAAAAAACCTTTACCCAAATGCAAGTACCTGGAGCAGTTCGAGCTGGCAGATGGCCTCTATTTTAGGGCCGGCAATAGGTGGGATGACTTACGGTTTCTTCGGTATTACCGTAACATATATTGTAATTATTTCTTTTGTATTTATAGCCCTCATTTGTATTTTCTTTTTAAAAGTTCATCCTCCACAGTTTGTGCCTAAAGAAAATATTAAAGAGAGTTTGCTTAAAGGAATAAATTTTGTGTTTAAAACCAAAATGATGGTTTGGGCGATGAGTCTAGATTTGTTTTCTGTATTTTTTGGCGGTGCGGTAGCCATATTACCCGTGTTTGCCAATGATATACTAAAAGTTGGACCCGAAGGTTTAGGCTTCATGCGGGCCGCTGTTTCTGCAGGATCTGTTTTTACCATGCTTGCGATGACTCGATTTTCTCCAATGAACAAACCTTGGCGAAATTTATTGATTGCGGTAACTGGTTTTGGCTTAAGCATCATCTGCTGGAGTTTATCTAAAAATTTCTATTTAACACTCTTCTTCCTCTTTTTAGAAGGCTCTTTTGATAGTGTAAGTGTAATCATCAGATCAACCATTATGCAATTGCTAACACCAGATGAAATGCGTGGGCGTGTATCGGCTGTAAACAGTATGTTTATTGGATCGTCAAATGAAATTGGCGCTTTTGAGTCGGGCCTTACCGCAAAGTTAATGCGTACCATCCCATCGGTGGTATTTGGAGGAAGCATGACATTGGTCATTGCTGGCATCACCTGGTTAAAAACGAAATCTTTAACGAAATTAAGTTTGCAGGATATTAATGAGCAGACCAGTAAAGCGGTTTAATCGTTTCGTCATGCTAACCTGTAGTGCAGCGGAAAGCTACGGAGTAAATTTAGTTGAGCCTCTATCATGCTGTAAATAAGCTTTGGTATTAAAGTTTTTTGACAACCAGTAAACGCTGTTTTAGTAAAAGATTTGGGCATGCCCCAAGCTGCGCAAGGGTCGGGCTATCCGTTACAATCTTTTTTGAAGAAAAATCAAAAAAGTATTTCCACTGCTATCCCTCATGCAAAACCCATAGTAGTTAAAAAATGTCACTTATACGTTTTACCCTAGTCATCTAAACCTGATGGCACGGATGCCGATAAAAGATTATTATTCTTTTCATTAACATTTATCGGCAGGAGGAACAGCGGGGCGGAACCTAACCGAAGGACCATTGGTCTTGCTTTCCAAAAAATAGACTTATTCTACTAACAGTATTATTTTTTAAGGAGAAAATTGAAATGGTCCGTGAGGACACGGACCATGGCGATAAGTTTATATAGTTTAGGGTCGTTAATCTAAAAAATGCAAATGTTATAATCTTCTTTATGAACAGAAAAGCAATGGTGTGCAAGGTTTTTCGGTAGCCCTGCCTTTCCTTCAATCTTTTTGTTAATGGTTTGACGTACCTGTTGATTAGCTGTAACAAAAAGGATTTTCGTACAGTCAGGTTTAGTTAATTTAGCCGCTGCTGTTGTTAATAGTTAAAGAGCATTGTGCTCAAAATCAATTCCTTTGCCATCTAAACCCGATGGCACGGATGCCGATAAAAGATTATTATTCTTTTCATTAACATTTATCGGCAGGAGGAACAGCGGGACGGAACCAAACCGAAGAACTATTGGTCTTGCTTTCCAAAAAAATAGACTTATTCTACTAACAGTATTATTTTTTAAGGAGAAAATTGAAATAGTCCATGAGGACACGGATCATGGCGATAGAGTTGCCTGATTCTAAAAAAACTATCAAGTGTCGACACAAATATTTATTATTTTCCGCTCTCTGCCGCGGGGCATGGTACTTTGGAGCGCCAAAGTACCCAAAGCGCTTTGTCAATCCGGCAAGGTGGCTTCTCACTGCCCTAGGCTCATCAAAAAAACAGCGGCACTTCGTTTTGTGTTCAGTACCTTTTATAAGCTGAGAATCATGATTATTGAACACAAAACCACTGCGTTTAAGGTTTGGTAGTGCTATTTGTTCTATTCTGTAACTGTTTTTTTGATTTTTCTGCCACTTGGGATTGACGAAGTTCTTCGGCAAAGCCTGAACTTTATTAACGTTAGTTAGCAAGATGCATAAAAACCCAAATCAAAAGATGTATCTACATGATAGGATGAATCGGGAGATTTCCTCTGCTATCCCCCATGCAAAACTATCGACGCCCGCATGATATTTAACTTTTATTGTGCCTTAGTTTCTTGGTGGTGAAAAACAAAAATGGTCCGCGAGACACGGAGCATGGCGAAAATTAAAACTTCTTATTCTTACCCCAGATCAAATAGATAATCGAGCCTAGAAATGGAGCGAAAAGGATTATGATAAACCAAAGCACCTTTACCGAGAAACCCATGCTGCTGTTTCTCGATATATGGTACAATGCGACTAATATTAGCGCCAGCCAAAGTATGGCTGCTATAATAATGATCATTGCAATCTGGTTGCTTTCTGCTTGTGCTAGTAACATAATAAAGATATTGTTCCTTAAGCTTCAACAACTCTTTCGCCAATTTGTTGGCGCCACATGGCCTGGTACAATCCGTTTTGTGCAATTAATTCTTCATGTCTTCCTTCTTCAATGATGTTGCCTTTCTCCAGAACATAAATTTTATCAGCATGTTTTATGGTCGATAAACGGTGGGCAATCAAAATGGTAATGTGATCGGTTAAATCCGATACCGAACGGATGGTTTTGGTAATTTCTTCTTCCGTAATCGAATCCAGCGATGAAGTAGCCTCATCAAAAACCAAAATATCTGGCTGACGGAGTAATGCTCTGGCGATTGATAAACGTTGTTTTTCGCCACCAGAAACTTTAACGCCACCTTCGCCAATTAAGGAATCTAAACCTTTATCAGCTCTGGCTAAAAGTGTCTGACAAGCAGCTTGATTGAGCACTTTATAACATTCTTCATCCGTAGCATTGGGGTTAACAAACAACAGGTTTTCTCTTATCGTACCTGAAAATAACTGGGTGTCTTGCGTTACGAAGCCAATTTTCTCGCGTAAGGCATCCAAATCGATATCGTTACTTGGGATGCCATTATATAAAATCTCACCATCTTTTGCCGGATATAAACCAACCAATAGTTTGACCAGTGTACTTTTTCCAGAACCCGATGGGCCAACAAAAGCAATGGTTTGCCCGTGATGGGTTTTAAACGAAATATTATCTAAAGCATTTCTATTGGCGGTTAGGTGTTTGAAACCAACATTGTTAAAGGTGAGGTCTTTTATTTTAGCAATCGAAGTCGGATTTTCAGGTTTTTTATCGACCGGTGTGCTTAAAATCTTTTTAAAGTTACCCAACGAAACTTCGGCCTCGCGCCAGGTTAAAATCACATTACCCAGCTCCTGTAGCGGTCCGAAAAGGAAAAACGAGTAAAAAAGGAAGGAAAAATACTGTCCGGCCGAAATCGTATTGTCGAAAATAAGTAAAAGCAGCACCAGCACCATTGTACTTCGAACCAGGTTTACGGTAGTGCCCTGAACAAAACTCATACTGCGCACATATTTCACTTTTTTAAGTTCTAAGCCAAGGATTTTGTAAGTGGTTTTGTTCAAGCGGTCAATTTCCTGATCGGCCAAACCTAAACTCTTAACCAGTTCGATGTTTCTTAACGATTCAGTTGTCGAGCCCGCCAAAGCTGTGGTTTCGCCAACAATAGAGCGCTGGATGGTTTTAATCTTGCGACTTAAAAACCAGCTTACGAAACTGATAATCGGGATAGCCGAAAAGTAAACTAAAGTAACTTTGTAGCTTACCGAAACCGAATACACGATAACGAAAATCATCCCGATTAAACTGACAAAAAGGATACTAATAAAAGAGGTAATAAACTTTTCCGAATCTAACCGTACTTTCTGTAAAATACCCAGGGTTTCACCACTACGTTGATCTTCGAAAATCTGATAAGGCAGTTTTAAAGAATGCTGCAAGCCATCGGCATACATTTTCGCACCAACTTTCTGAACAATTACACTGGTGAAATAATCCTGAAAGTTTTTAGCAATCCGCGAAACCATGGCTGCGCCAATAGCCAGCCCGATTAAACCAAGAGAACCCCAAAGGTACTGGTTGTAGGTTAACGAATCTTTTTTATTGATAAAGCGGTCTAAAATGCGACCGGTGATATATGGATCTAAAAGTGAAAAACCAATATTTATGCCTGCCAGCAATAGCGCTAGGGCCACAATCCACTTGTGGTGTTTCAGGTAATTAAGTAATAATCCCATTAAGTTTTGCTGTTTGTTAATGCAAACATAAAAAAAGGGAACGGATAAAAATCCATTCCCCTCTTTTATGACTTTAAGCTAAGAAAATAGCTAAATCTTGTTTAAAATCCGTAACGTAAACCGATTTGTATTTGCCAAGGGTTACCCGACGGAGTAACGATGCCGGTGTTATTTACACGGTAAGTATAAGCTTTGTTTGTCGCATCAAATGCGCTAACCGCATATAAAGCCTGGTTGCCCAAAGTTTCATTTACACCCCATTTTTTGTTAAGTAGGTTTGCAAAATTAAATACATCTCCGGAGAATTCAATACTATGCTTTTTATTCAATTGTAGTTGATAGCTTAACTTTAAATCAACAATGCCAAAAAAGTCATTCACGCCACCATTTCGCTCAGCTATCTGACCAGAATATTTATTAATATAATCTTTTAAACTTTGGCTGGCGTCCGGATTATCCAATAATGCCTGTAAACCTGTGCGAATGTTTGCAGGAATATTTTGATTGTTTCTATCGAATACAAAAGCTAAATCATTTGTAGCCACAAAATCTCCATTAATATTGCCACCAGCCAATAAGCTATATCGTGTTCCACCAATACCAGAGTAACGAACGCCTAATCTAAAGCCATAAAAACTTGGCGACGTGCCATAAATAACAACCTTATTACGGAATTGATTATCTGAATAAGACATTTTGCTTAAATCCCTTGGATCATCTTTAACAGGTAGAGATAAAGTAGCAGAGTTTGCCACGTTGCCATTATACGATGTATTATCTTTTGTGTCGTTGTAGGTATAACTTGCAGAGATTTCTCCATCTTTAAAGTAGTTCCAGGTTGCATCTAAAACTACCGCGAATTGATTTACTTTACCTTTGCTATTTAATTCCAGTACACGACCGAATTGATTGGTTAAACGGCCGCCTTTCCAATCGGCAACGCCATTACCTGGAGCAACGCTTGCAATTGGTACGAAAACACCACGGTTACCTTCATTAGGTAGGGTAAAATATGGGTTGGCAGCCATGTTTCTATCTACATACATATAGTTATTACGTCCTAAGGTAGCATAACCGGTTATTCCAACCTTTAACTTATCGGTAATCAATTTACTGTAAGATAAGTTGGCTTTGTAAACTACCGGAATCTTGGCATCTTCTGCGTAAGTATTAATGGTTGGTACTTGTAACAATGGTAAAGAAGGCGTTTGCTCGCTTCCGTTTCGGTAACCAATAAAGTTTGGTTTTGGTACATCAGCACCAAAAACATCAACTGTTGCCAAATGTTTACCATCAAAGGTTAAGTTATTAATGGTTACATAGTTGTTAACATCCGAGCCGAAAATACCTGCTCCGAAACGAACAAAGTCTGTTCGGTTTTCGTTAATATCCCAGTTAAATTGAATTCTTGGTTGAATTAAAAATTGTTTTAATTCATGGTCTGTTCTCACACCAATAGCATCAAATAGTTGCTGATTAAGGGGCGATTTTGGGTAAGTGCTATAATCAATACGTAAACCACCTATAAAATCTAAACCTCTTGCTAATTTAGTCTGCATTTGGCCGTAAACAGCGGCGTTCCATATGCCGGCTTTAACAGTTGGGTCTGCAACCAAAGGTACTTCACGATAAAATCTGTTTGGAGCAAGGTTATTAAAGTTTGTAATCGCCGGAACTTCGATCTTTTTTGTAGGGTCATTTGGAAAAGCAGGATCTTGAATCTGAGAAGTTGAGTATTCGAAACGGCCATTAACTTCACTACCATAAAGAGATTTTGCATTGGTATACATCACATCAACACCAAATGTATATTTAACTTTATCCGTATTATAATAAAAATTATCTACCAATTGAAACACATTATTGGTAAAACCTTCTTGTCCGAAACGGTGGCCACCAATTTGTATTGCCGTAGAGATGCCCTTGGTGCCATCGGCAAGGTCAGACTTTATATTTCCAACAATTGCTCTTGGAATGGCACCTGTTAATTCATCATTTTGTGTACTCGCCTGGAAAGTATATAAATGTTGTATTTTTAATTCGTTAGTAATTTTACTGCTGATGGTTGAACGTAAAGTTGCCAATAAATTATTGTCGACATTTTTATCGTTACCGTAACTTTCGTAGAAATTTATCGTGGTGTTATCTGCTAAACCTAGCGGGTTTCTATCGTTTGTGTAATTATCACGAATGGTTAATAAATTTCTGTCATTAATTTGCCAATCTATACGGGCAAATGCAGCATCCGAACCACGCTTTTTGTCGAATGAACCATATTGAGGGGTATTTGCTACTCCATATTTCGTGCGGGCAACATCCAAAAACTGTGCTAAAGTACTATTGGTGATTCTGAAACGTGCTTCATCAGCAGGGCCATTAACGTCGGCAATGATTAATGGGCGGGCATCTTTCTGATGATCTAAACCAACGAAATAATGTAATTTATCTTTAATAATTGGCCCACCTAAAGTAAAGCCGTATTGATAAGTAGAGAAATCATTATCACGTTTTACGCCTCTAATATCATAACGGCTGGCTAACCAATCTGAACGGCCATAACCAAAAGCGCTTCCGCTTACTGTGTTTGTACCAGATTTAGTTACAGCGGTTACTGTACCGCCTCCGGCTCTGCCTAATGTAACATCATATTGATTGGTTACGACCTTAAATTCGCGGACAGCCTCAATAGAAATTGAATATGGCGCACCACTACGACTCGTGGTACTACCAGCCGAGGTTGGGTTTTTAGCATTCATCCCATCAATGGTATAATTGGTTGATGAACCTAACTGCCCCGAAATATTTCCGCCACGGCTTAAAGGAGATAAATCCATTAAGTTAGAAAAATTACGCCCGTTTACAGGTAATTGGTTCATGGTTTTGGCCGAAATTTCTGTAGAAGCACCAAAGTTTTGAACTTTGTTCCTCAAACCCGAAGCCACAACCTGTACCGCGTCTAAATCCTGCGAAGCTTCCTGCATGGTGATACCCACCTTAACCACATCGCCAAGGTTTAACATATAACCATTCCTGGTTTGCTCGCCAAAGCCTACATAAAGGGCTTTAACCGAATAAGGGCCACCCAATGGAAGCTCTTTAAAAGTATACTCGCCCTGGGCGTTGGTAGATGTTTTAGTGGTGAAACCTGTTGAGTTGTTTCTGATTTGAACCGAAACCCCGGGGATGGGTTTCTTTTGCTGATCGGTAATTACACCCGAAATGGATGCCTGGGTTGTTTGTGCCATTGCCGAATTGTTGGCAAAGCAAAAAAGCAACAATACTACAATAAGTAAATTTTTCATCATCATTTGTTTTTTAGGAATGATGAAGCTTGCCTGAGGTTTTTTGTGTGCCCTGGCAGGTTTCATCGTGAATAGTTTTCTGATTTTTTATGATGACAAAGATGTTAATGTGCTGTTAACTGAATTCTGATTTAATATTAATAATAGGTTTAGTACCTGGTGGTTTTTAGGCCTGATGTTAAAATAAAAAACGGCCAATAAATTAATATTGGCCGTTTGCGTTAAACTGGTGTTAACTTATTTCTTCTCAGTGATATATTTATCGCTGAATTTTTTATCCAGCTGTTTATGTAAATTATCCAGGTTGATATCTCTCCCCTGAATAAAAGCCTGCTCCACTTTGTTGGTGCGCATATCTAAAGCATCACCAGCAGAAATAAAGAAAGTGGCGTCTTTGCCCGTCTCGATACTACCTGTGGTTTTATCTACACCCATGGCTTTGGCCGCATTTAAGGTAATGGTTGACAAGGCTTTTTCTTTATCTAAGCCCCAGGCGGTAACCGTACCCGCCATAAAAGGCAGGTTGCGTTGCTGCCAGTAACCATCAATACTCAATACCACATTTAAACCAGCGTTGGCTAATACTGCCGCGTTTTTGTAAGGCATATTAACATCATCGTCATTGTTATTGGGTAAAGCATGAGGCTGTTTCACCACCAGCGTAATATTGTTTTCTTTTAAGAAATCGATTATCAGATAAGCTTCATCCGCACCGGTGATTACTGGTGTGATGCCAAATTTCCTGGCAAAATTAACTGCCGTAACGATATCCTTCTGACTCTCCGCCGCGATGAACAATTTTTCGTTACCCGCGAATACTTTTTTCATTGCTTCGAAACGGGTATTAATTACTTCTGGTTTACCCATTTCCGAATAGGCTTTGGCTTCGGCAAAGAAGGAGGTTAGCTGTGCAATGGCCGCCTGTGTTCTTTCGGCTAAGCTTTCCGGCGATTGCTGTGGACGACCAAAACCGCCAAAGCCACCTCTAAAACGTGGGGTAACCGGCCAGGTCATGTGCATGGCATCGTCGGTTTTAAGCGCTGCATCTTCCCAGTTCCAGGCATCAAGCTGCACCACTGATGAACTGCCCGAAACTGTGCCACCCTGAGGGGTTGGTTGTGCCATTAATACGCCATTGCTGCGTAATGTTGCCGGAACCTTCGAATCGGTATTGTAAGCCACTATAGAGCGGATGTGCGAATTAAAATCGCCGATTTCCTGAAAATCCAAGGTTGCTTTAACGGCTTCAATTTCTGTTAAACCCAAATTAGTGGTTGCAGCAATAAAGCCCGGATAAATGTGTTTACCTGTGGCTACAATGCGCATAACATCATCTTGTGGTACCTGTCCGTTGGCGGTAACCGAAATAATTTTCCCGTTCCCAAAAAGGATGGTGCCGTTTTCGATCACTGTTCCGTTGCCTACGTGTACGGTTGCACCCGTAATGGCGATGGTTTTACTTTGCTTTTTAGCTGGCGAAATGTTTGCCTGCGCAAAACACATCAGGCTTGTTGCCGATAAAGCCAGACTGAATAAATATTGTTTAGTGTGCATGTTCTTTCTCGGTTAATTCTGCTGAATAGTTTTCTAAAGTTTCGCAATTGTACAGGCGTGGGGCATCACCCATTGGGCGTTGTGTACGGCTACCTTTGCTTTTACTCTCTAACATCTTTTGGATCAGACGTGCTTTTTCTGCCTGCTGCGTTTTAATTACCTGTGCATCTTTCTCGATATCCCAGTAAGCAATACCATCTACAAAAGTTTTCTCTGCCCTGGCATAAATAGAAAGTGGATTAGCGGTCCAGATCACTACATCGGCATCTTTTCCTGCTTTTAAACTGCCCACTTTATCGTCGATGTGCAGCATTTTTGCCGGATTTAAGGTTACAAACTTAAAGGCATCTTCTTCAGGCACATTACCATATAATACTGATTTACCTGCTTCCTGGTTTAAGTGACGGGCCATTTCTGCATCATCAGAGTTGAAAGCGGTAGTTACGCCAACGTTATGCATGATTTTTCCATTGTAAGGAATCGCCTCGGCCACTTCGTTTTTATATGCCCACCAATCAGAGAAGGTTGAGCCCGCAATGCCATGTGCTTTCATTTTATCGGCCACTTTGTATCCTTCTAAAATGTGCGTAAAGGTATTAATCTTGAAGCCTAAGCTATCGGCTACATGGATTAACATGTTAATTTCGCTCTGTACATAAGAGTGGCAGGTAATGAAACGTTTGTTGTTCAGAATCTCCACAATGGCATCCAATTCTAAATCTTTACGTACACTGTTCCCTTTTACCGATAAAGCTTTTTGGTATTCTTTTGCGCGGGTAAATTCATCTACAAAAGTTTGCTCAACACCCATACGGGTAACCGGGAAACGGGCACCTGTACCGAAATTACTTTGTTTCACGTTTTCACCCAGGGCAAATTTAATGAAGCCGTCAGCGCCTGCAAATTTCAATTCCTCTGGCGATTTCCCCCAGCGCAGTTTAATCAATTGCGATTGACCACCAATCGGATTGGCCGAGCCGTGCAAAATTTGTGAAGTGGTTACACCACCAGCAAGCTGGCGGTAAATGTTTACATCTTCGGAGTTGAGGATATCAGCAACGCGTACTTCAGCAGAAACCGATTGTGCACCCTCATTAATACCACCAGCACCTGCAATGTGCGAGTGCTCATCAATAATACCAGCGGTTACATGTTTGCCGGTAGCATCGATCACTTTTGCGCCGCTTGCCGACAGGTTTTTACCAACCGCTTTAATTTTTCCATTTTCTAAAAGTACATCCGCATTTTGGAGGATTCCGTCTTTTTCATTCGTCCAAACAGTTCCGTTTTTGATTAAAACCGTTTCTTGCTTTGGAAGTTCCGTGCTTCCGAAGGCTGAGAAAGGATAAATCACGGGGCCTAAAGCCAAAGTAGTTTTTGGTTCTTCTTTTTTAGGTGTTTCTTTCGCCGCTTCTTTATAGGTTGCGGTAAACTTTCCGCTAGTGCCATCGGCCAGCGCCGATTCGCCTTTTATCGTAACCGGGTTTGCCGAAGTGATGTAACCACTTAAACGAACATCACCTTTAGGGTTTTTCTTTAAATTGAAATTGATACTTACCCAATCGCCGTTTCTGGTAAAAGTGGCCGTAGTTTTTACACTATCTACACCAGTTCTTTCAATTGCAGCGGTCGATCCGCCACCTGTACCCGTAATTTTTAAGGTCAAAGCGCCAACACCATCAACATTTAGGTTATAGGTGCCACGTATATCACCCACATCCATTTTGTTTACAATGAAACGTTTGCCCTGTACCCAGTTTTCGAAAATAATGTTTCCGTTTTTGAACAGGTTATCAGAAGAGATTAAAAAGTTGGCTACTTTTCCTTTTTCCAATGAGCCTACCTTATCGCCGATGCCCAAAAGTGAGGCAGGGATTTCAGTAACCGATTGTAAAGCTTGTTTTTCGGTCAGGCCATTTTCTATCGCTGTGCGGATATTTGCCCAAAAATCGCGGCTGTTTTCTAAGCCAAATGCCGTTAGGGCAAATTTGATTCCTGCCTTTTCTAAACTTGCCGGATTGGTTGGTGCCAGTTCCCAACCCTTCATTTGCGATAAACTTACGTTTCTGGCTTCTGCAGGATCTTCCACATCATATGCCTTAGGGAAAGTTAAAGGAATAATTAAACTTGCACCCGTGGCTTTAACCTCATTTATCCGCTGGTATTCATCGCCGGTCGATTTAATGATGTATTTCTTGCCAAATTCTTTACCGATTTTATCGGCACGGAGGATATTCTGCCATCCATCTACTTCGAAAATTTGTGGAATGGTTTGCTGCTTGCCAAATTCGTCTAACGAGATATTATACTCATCTTTTTGTTTGCCGTACCATTGTGCATCATAATAGGTTTGGCGCAATAAAGCAATCGAACCCATTAACGAAGTCGGATAATCGTTTGATGATGTTCCTTTGTTGAACGAATAATTTGCTGCAGTCTGGTCCTTTAAAAATACGCTGTTATCGGTGCCTTCATTTAAAGTTACAGCTGCCGAAACACCACGCGCTATGCCATCGCGGTTAATTACGTTTACACTACCGAAGCCTACCTTACGTAGTTCATCTGCTTTTTTACTGTCGGTAGAAAAAATGTTTTTTACATAAGTTTCTGGTCGGATAGATTCGTTCCACCCGTAAGCGCCTTTTTTGGTCGATACGAAAATAGATTGTCGCTGACCTCCGAAACCACGCTGTTGTGCAGGCACTTCGCTAAGGCCATAACTGCTAAAGGCATCAATTAAAGATGGGTAAACAAATTTTCCTTTAAGATCGATTACAACATAGCCTTTAGGTACGGCTAAACCAGTACCAACACCTTGAATGGTTTGTCCTTTGATTAAGAGTGTGGCATTTGTAAGGGTTTGGTTGGCATTAACTACTATGGTTGCATTGGTAAAAGCAAACATTCCGGGTCTGGTATCAAAAGAACCGTTAACAGGAAAGGAGGTTTGCTGTGCAAACAGAAATGTAGTAGAAAATACCAGCCCAATGGCGAGTAAAATTTTCTTCATAATAAGTTTAGTGTTTAATTTGTTTAAAACTAATATAAATAAGCGTTCATTCTGCTGAATATCCTATTTTTTACAATTAATGTCTATTTTTGACTAAACATATTTGATAAAAATGTACAACATCTTAAAATCTGCGCACTCCGGATGGCGCTACATCGTATTAATTCTATTGGTTATTGCTGTAATCAATGCTTTGTCGGGCTGGTTTGGTAATAAAACTTACACAGAAGGTAACCGCAAGCTGAATGTATTTACACTGATCAGTGCACACATTCAGTTATTGATTGGTCTGGTATTGTATTTCTTGAGCCCCTTAACCAAATTGCCAATGAGCGATGCTATTGGTCGCTACTTTAAGGCTGAGCATACCGCTATGATGATTATTGCAATTATTTTAATTACGGTTGGTAATGCTAAATCGAAAAAAGTGACTGATGCTGTTGCAAAACACCGCACCATTGCCGTTTTCTTTGGATTGGCGTTGATCCTGATCATTGTTGCCATTCTGTTGATGGTTAAAGCTGTACCGGGAAGATCGTTTTTTGGGGTATCATAGGCAGAGCGCCAGGGGTATGGCGCAAAAGTGTCGTAAATGAGGATAATTTTGTGCTATAATCGACTTTGGACTATCGGCTAGCGAATTCCGACTGAATTTATTTTCATTATTATTTCCATTTTTCAAAATTCTTTATATTTTTGTTGCTCATGATCAACAATATACATACATGGCTTTGGCAAAGTAATTCGAACGAATTGCGCTGGCTGCGTATGAACAAAATATAGTTTATCAACCTAAACCTTATTAAAGAACCATTAAAGCCCGGCGTAGAACCACACGCCGGGCTTTTTATTGTTAAAAAATACGAAATGAAAACCTTAAGCCTTATAGCTTACACCATTTACCTTTATCATGTATAAAATTAATACGACTTACAAAAAAATGCTTGCCGATACCACAACGCCAGTGAGCATTTATTTACGCTTACGTGATGTGTATCCTAACAGCATCCTGTTAGAAAGTTCTGATTACCACAGTAGAGAAAACTCAATGAGTTTTGTTTGTGCCGATCCTGTTGCCGGAATTATTTTAAAAGGATCGCGACTGGAGACTTATTTCCCCGATGGCGCGGTAGAAATTACTGAAAGTAAGAACCTGATTGAAGAAATCACTGATTTTAAAGATAAATTCAGCGAAACGGAGTTACCGGAAATCAAATTTATTTCGAGTGGGCTGTTTGGCTATTTTACCTGGAATGCTGTACAACATTTTGAAGATATCAAATTTACTTCCGAAACGCCCGAAGGTGAAGAAATTCCGGAAATGCAGTACCACCTGTATCGTTATATTATTGCCATCGATCACTTCAAAAATGAAATTACCCTTTTCAAAAATACTTTCGAAGGAGAAGAAGAGGGTGGACTGGAAAAAATGGAATACCTGATCCAGAATAAAAATTATCCTGAATATAAGTTTCAACTGCGTGGGGAGGAAAGTTCCAACCTAACCGATCAGGGTTTTATGGATTTGGTAGAGAAACTGCAAAAGCATATTTACCGAGGTGATGTTTTTCAGATTGTACCTTCCAGAGCATTTAAGCAAGCCTTTTCCGGTGATGAATTTAATGTTTACCGTTGCCTGCGTTCGATAAACCCATCGCCTTATCTCTTTTATTTTGATTATGGCAATTTTAAACTGTTCGGTTCTTCACCCGAAGCGCAAATTACCATCAAAAATAATTCAGCCAATATTTTCCCAATTGCCGGGACCTTTAAACGTAGCGGAAACGACATTGAAGATGCAGAACAGGCCCGTAAATTAGAACAAGATCCCAAAGAAAGTGCAGAACATGTTATGCTGGTTGATTTGGCCAGAAACGATTTAAGCAGACACTGTAACCGCGTAGAGGTAAAATCTTTTAAAGAGGTACAATACTATTCGCACCTGATCCACCTGGTAAGTAAGGTGAGCGGTCATTTGCAGGAAAACGTTAGTGCTTTTAAAGTTGTTGCCGATACTTATCCGGCAGGTACCCTAAGTGGTGCGCCAAAATACAAGGCCATGCAGCTGATTGATGAAAATGAAAAACTGGGCAGGAATTTTTATGCCGGTGCAATTGGCTTTATGGGTTTCAACGAAGATTTTAACCATGCCATTATGATCAGGACTTTTATGAGCAAGAATAACGAACTGCATTATCGTGCAGGTGCAGGTATTGTGGCCGATTCTGTTCCTGAAACCGAAATGCAGGAGGTGAACAATAAAATTGCCGCATTGCGTAAAGCGGTGCAAATGGCAGAGGGGATTTAGGTGAGGTATAAAATGGATGATATGAGATGGAAAATGTAAATAAAGATATAATGGAAGATATAAATAAGAAAACTGTCCTGGTAATTGATAACTACGATAGTTTTACCTATAATTTGGTGCATTTAATTAACGAAGTAGGCTACGAAGCGGAAGTTTGGAGAAACGATAAATTCGACCTGGCTGATGTAGAAAAGTATGATAAAATTTTACTTTCTCCAGGTCCGGGTATTCCGGAAGAGGCCGGATTGTTATTGGATGTAATCAGAACATATGCGCCAACAAAGAGTATTTTTGGCGTGTGTTTAGGTCAGCAGGCCATTGCTGAAGTGTTTGGCGGCACTTTATTAAACTTAGGCAGACCCATGCACGGCATTGCAACACCAGTAACTGTTGTAGATGGCGATGAACCTTTGTTCTGGGAATGTCCGCAAACCATAAATGTTGGCCGCTATCATAGTTGGGTGGTGAGTAAAGATAACTTCCCATCGTGTTTAAAAATTACAGCAAGAGATCATAAAAGTGAAATTATGGCATTAAGACACGAAACTTTAGATGTTCGTGGTGTACAGTTTCACCCTGAAAGTGTATTAACGGAGTATGGAAAGCAGATGATGGAGAATTGGTTAAGTAGTAGTACAACTGTATAAAATAAATTCATCCGGTCGTCATCCTGAGCTTGATTCAGGATCTACTGGGATTAGTTAATGATTAGATGAGGCTGTATCATAAATATAGGCATTGTCATCCTGAGCCTGTCGAAGGGCCTGTTTAGATGCTCGCAAAGCATTTCGACCACTCGTCCCGATTCTTCGGAAAGCTCAACGTGACAAGTTCGAATGGAATCACAACTTATGGTACAAACTCATGACGGATTAGTAAAATGAACATATTAGATAAAATCGTATTACGTAAAAAGGAAGAAGTTGCAGCTGCTAAAGCTTTGGTTTCTGTTCAGGATTTAGAAAATTCGGTGCATTTTAAAAGAGCACCATATTCTTTTAAAGAATTTTTATTGGCAGCAGACCGCACCGGGATTATTGCCGAGTTTAAGCGCCGCTCACCATCCAAAGGTTTAATTAATGGTGTTGCTGATGTTGCCGAGGTAACACAGGCTTATAACGCCGCGGGTGCATCTGCGCTTTCGGTTTTAACCGATGTGGATTTTTTTGGTGGTAAAACCGATGATATTCTGGCCGCGAGGGCTGCCAACCATATTCCAATCTTAAGAAAGGATTTTATGATTGACACGTATCAGATCCTGGAAGCAAAAGCCTGGGGTGCTGATATTATTTTGTTGATTGCGTCCATATTAACCCCTCAGCAGATTAACGATTTCGGGAAGTTTGCAAAAGATTTAGGATTAAATGTGCTGTTAGAAGTGCATAACCTGGAAGAGCTGGAGCGAAGCATCTGCCCGAACCTGGATGCTATTGGGGTAAACAATAGAAACCTTGGCGATTTTACAGTAGATATCCAGACTTCGTTCGATTTAGTGAATAAAATCCCAAATGAATTTTTAAAGATTTCGGAAAGTGCGATTAGCAATACACAAACGATTAAAGATCTAAAAGCCGCAGGTTTTAACGGGTTTTTAATTGGCGAAAATTTTATGAAGACTGATGATCCCGGTGTTGCAATAAAGGAATTTGTAGCGCAGATATAGCTGTTTGTTTCGTATTTAGTCTTTCAGCTAAGGGCTTCAGTCTGCTGTTAAATAAACCTGATAAAGCGAAAAACCCACAGCGAGGTAGGAGCGAGGATTTGAAGCGATAGCAGGACTTTTGTAACCGAAACGCACAGAACCCTGTTTTCCTAAAAATATTTTGACCACCTAAGCCACCTGAGCGCATCCAAGTGTTACGATTGGTCATATTGCCATCAGTTTATGTTTTTACAGCAATGATGGCGCTTTTTGCTGTGGGGCTTTTAAAACTTTTATTGCATCCACATGGTTTGTTAATGGATTTACACGTTGGCAAATTCGTATATTTGCCTTAATTACATGGGAAAACAAAAATTTTATGATACTGCCATTGTGCAGGAGCGGGCAATTTTAGTTGGAGTGGTTACACCTGGCGAAAAAGAAGCCCAAACAAAAGAATATTTAGATGAGCTGGCCTTTTTGGTAGATACAGCTGGGGGGAAGGTAGAAAAGGTTTTTACACAGAAAATGCTGAAACCAGAGCGTGCTACATTTGTGGGTACCGGAAAACTGGAAGAGATAAAAGCTTATGTGAAATCGGAAGAAATTGATGTGGTGGTTTTCGATGATGAATTGTCGCCATCGCAACTGCGTAACATTGATCGTGAGCTTGGCGTTAAAGTTTTAGATCGAAGCAATCTGATCCTCGATATTTTTGCCAACAGGGCCCAAACTGCACAGGCAAAAACACAGGTAGAACTGGCACAATTGCAATATGTTTTACCCCGCCTAACGGGTATGTGGACGCACTTGGAACGCCAGAAAGGTGGTATCGGGATGCGTGGTCCGGGTGAAACGCAGATAGAAAGTGACAGGCGTATTATTTTAAATAAAATCTCTTTGTTAAAAGAGCGTTTAAGAAATATAGACCGGCAGAACGAAACGCAGCGTAAAAACCGTGGACAGTTGATTCGCGTAGCTTTGGTAGGTTATACCAACGTGGGTAAATCGACCATCATGAATATGCTGTCGAAATCGGAAGTGTTTGCAGAAAATAAATTGTTTGCAACTCTGGATACGACCGTGCGTAAGGTGGTGATTGAAAATTTGCCTTTCTTGCTTTCTGATACGGTAGGATTTATCCGCAAATTGCCTCACCATTTGGTAGAATGTTTTAAATCTACCTTAGATGAAGTGCGTGAAGCAGATTTACTGATCCATGTGGTTGATGTTTCGCATCCTAACTTCGAAGATCAGATTAACACGGTTAACGAAACGTTGAAAGATATTGGCGCAATTGATAAGGACATGATTTTAGTTTTTAATAAAATTGATGCTTATGTTTCGCCAGAGGTTGATGATGAAGAGGATGATGGTAAGCTGACTTTAGAAGACTTTAAGAAAAGCTGGATGAGCCATGATAAAGTACCTGTATTGTTTATATCGGCTACAGAAAAGGAAAACTTAGAAGAGTTTAAAACATTATTGTACGATAAGGTTAAAGCTGCACATGTAGCGAGATACCCGTATGATAGTAATTTGTTATATTAGATTAAATTTCGTCATTGCGATACGAAAAATAAACCTTACAGATTTTTAAACGTAAACCACAGTTTGATTAATTAAATTCCTATTAGATTGTTCTAGATGTTTTTAAGCTAGAATCGTCACCCTGAATTTATTTCAGGGTCTATTTGCAAGAGAGATGCTGAAATGAATTCAGCATGACGATCGCCCTAGGAGAATATAATCGAGCTCAGGTTGTGAGGTTTCAAAAGATTTTACATTTTAAAATATTTATTATTAATACCATTTAATATTAGCAGATTATTCATGGTCTGATTATTGGTAATTGATAATTTTAAAACCTTATCAATTTAATTTTAGGCCCTGCAGGGTCTGATAATTGATTATTGGTAATTGATAATTATAACATTATGGAAAGTAAACGTCAGCAGAAATTTGCAGGAGTATTACAAGAGGAGTTAGCACAGGTTTTTCAGCGTGAAGGTGCTGCATTTTTGCCTAATACATTGGTAACCATTACCCGCGTTCGGGTTTCGCCGGATTTGGCAGTGGCTAAAGTTTACCTGAGCTTTTTTAATACCAATAATACCACACTTTCTATCAATACGGTTAATGCACATTCGGGCGAGATCAGATATAAACTGGGCAGCAGAATCCGCCATCAGGTTAGGGTTGTGCCAGAACTTACTTTCTTCGTAGATGACACCAACGAATATGTAGAGCGTATGGACCATCTATTCGATAAGATTGCAAAAGAACCCAGACAAAAAGACGAAGACAGCGAATAATCCTTGTGAGGAAGCTAAGGGAACCCGTAAATTTCTTCACTCATTTCATACCGGCATTAATTGCGATTCCGGCAGGCTATATATTGCTTCAAAAATGCAATACACCTATTGAATATACGGCAGCCTGGATTTATAGCATTGGCACTTTTATCCTGTTTGGCGTAAGTGCCATGTATCATGGCTATCCGGCTACTGATTATGGCGTGCGTTTTTGGCAAAAATTCGATCATTGCTGCATTTATCTGATGATAGCAGGCTCTTACACGCCAACAGCCTTGCTGGTTTTTGATGGCTGGCTAAGGTGGAGTTTATTTGCTATCGTATGGATTATCGCTATGGTAGGTTGTCTGCTTAAAATCTTTAACCGATTAAAGAGCACTGCTATTTCTTTATCGATTTATATTTTAATGGGTTGTTTGATCGTGCCTTTGCTACGAAAAATGCTCGGTACACTACCTGTTGGTGCAATTTTCTGGTTGCTGTTCGGTGGCATTTTTTACATTGCCGGAACCTATTATTATGCAAAGGATAAACAAATGTTTAGGTGGATGCACAGTCATGAGCTTTGGCACTTGTTTGTAATCGGCGGAGCCTTATCTCATTATATTTATAATCTCGTTTATATTTTTAAATAGGTGATTAATGCAAACTTTCGAGCAGCTTATCCGGTCAAATGCTTCGTCGATCCATAGGGTGGTTGATTTTGATGTAAAACGAGACCAGCTTTTAGCTTTAGATTTTACAGCGGCCAATACCAAGTTAATGGATGAAATTTTGGATAATACCGATTTGTTTTCGGCCTGGGTAAATGAAAAATTGGCGGATAATAATGCCCGTTACGGAATTGGTGGCTATGATGAACACCGTACCATATATTCGAGAAGTGCTCATTTTGATGCCGCCGAAGAGCCCCGCAGATTACATTTAGGAGTAGATATTTGGGGTCCGGTTGGAACACCAATCTACAATTTTTACAACGCCACCGTTCAGAGCTTCGCCAATAACGATAACTTTGGCGATTACGGCGCAACCATTATCCTGGCTTATGAAATAGATGGATTTAAGTTTAATGCGTTATACGGGCATTTAAGCCTGGCTTCGTTAAATGGGCTTAAAGAAGGTGAATTTGTTCCTGCCGGGGCTAAAATTGCAACGTTAGGCCCAAAAGAAGAGAATGGTTACTGGCCGCCACACCTTCATTTCCAATTGATCAAAAATATGGAAGGATTAAAAGGGGATTACCCGGGTGTTTGTAAATTTAGCGAAAGGGAAAAATACCTGGCAAACTGCCCCGACCCGAACTTAATTTTGGAGGCTACGTTTTTTTAACCGCAAGGAATACGAACTCACTTATAAGAGTTCAATTAATAATATTTTCTTTGAGAAACATCCTTAAAATATTTAATCCTTGTGTCGCCCCCTTCGATTCATCTGAGGGGCTTGCAGCAGGAAAGATGCTGAAATAAATTCAGCATGACGACCGCATTAGTTCCGTGGCAAAAAAACTCCTTCTTCCTCTGCGAAAAACTTTGTGTTCTTTGCGGTTAAACCTGAATAAACCGTAAATTAGTATGATGAAAAATCTGTTCACCTTTTGTTTGCTTTTCTGCTGTTCACTGGCCATGGGCCAGGTTCAGTTTAAATCGGGTAAAAGTGGTTTTACAAACTTTTTAAGAGAGAATACGATTTATCCCCAGTTTTCGAAAGATAATTGTATCCAGGGAACAGTAAGTGTGAGTTTTAAGCTCGATGTCCAGGGTAAGGTTTACTTTTCGAGAATTAGTAAAGGAATTTTGTCTGAGCTGGATGAAGAAGCCCTGCGGTTGGTGCGTTTAAGCAGCGGTAAATGGCAGGTTCCGGCTGGTTACGATACCACAGTTTCGATTGTAGCTCCGGTTAATTTTAAACTTTCGGGCTACAATTGCGAAGGAAAATCGAGTGAAGATATTCAAGAAGCCATCCGTACCTATCTGGCTGAAGAAGGTTTGACCAATTCTGTCATTAATTTTTATAAAAATATCGATCAGGCAAAACCCGGGCAAGAGGCTCAAATTATTGCCATTAAAAACCAGCTGGGCATTGATGATGAATATCTGGACGACCGGGTAAAAATGGGCCTGAAAAAAATAAAACAGGGCGATAAACAAGGAGCCTGCGAGGATTTCTTATTTGTTAAATATATGGGGAGTAAAATGGCTGATGATTATTTAGCAAAGTATTGTAAGTAAATGAAAAACACCAGCAGATTTTTTGCCTTATTGGATATCCTCAGCATTGTATTACTTGCTAAACAGTTTTGGCAGATTTTAACACACCTGAACGAAATCCCCGATCAGATACTTTCGCAGGCCAAGGTTGTTTTATTGCTGCCCTTATTTGTGTCTCTCTTCGTATCGGCAACAGGTTTAATCTTATTTAAAAAATTCGGTTTTATCACCTATTACATTCAGTTTCCATTCCGTTTGGTGGTATGGGTATTTTCTATCGGTTTTATTACTTATTTACCGGAAATATTAAACCTCGGCGAACGGTGGTTTGATATTTTGTTCCGTATCTGTTTTATTGCCGAATTCTTCAGGTTGTATTTTACCATTAGAATTCACCGCTCATCACCCGGTGGCTATCGGGTCTGATACCTCAGGTAAAACCACGGTTATGGCAGCAGGAAGAATTTTTGCTTCAACCGTATTCACCCTGCCAATGTATTCTCCATCAACCTGGAAGTGTGCTTTGTGTTTCGAAGAAATTTTGACTTCAGCAGTTTGAAAAACCTCTATTTTTTTAGGATTGAAAGGCAGTTTGGTGATCCATATTTTTAATATCTCGAGGTAAGAGTAATCTTTTACCAAAACCACTTCAAAGAGATTATCGTCTAACTTTCCATCAGGGTTTATTTTTAAGCCAGAACCATACATGGTTGCATTGGCTATGGCCACCATGGCTGCTTTAGAAGTAACGGTTTCATCTTTAAGCTTCAATTGTACTTCCATTCTGCTATGGTTCCAAAGGGCATGCCAGGTGGCTTTTGCATAGCCCCACATCCCGCGTTGAGGCAGGCTATCAAATTTCTTTACCAGGTAAGCATTAAAACCTAAATCGGATAAATGGATACAGATTTCATCGTTAAGTTTAACCACATGGATTTTTTGTAAACGGCCTTTATCCAAAATGGCTAAAGCCAGTTCAATATCAGTTGGTATGCCTAATTCTTTCGCCATCCCATTGGCCGAGCCGGCAGGGATAATGCCAATAGGGGTTTCGGTGTGCAGTAAACATTCGGCCACCAGTTTTAAGGTCCCGTCGCCACCAACGGCCACTACACGATCTGCTTTTGCACTTTTAATCCGCGCCTTTATCTTTTCTAAAGAGCAGTCTTCTGGTAATTCAAAAAGATCGATCTCCGTATTTTTTGCATCGAAATGGGTAGAAATTACTTCCTTCAAGTTAATGTCATGACTGCCTGAGCCTGGGTTGATGATGAATAATAATTTCATTTGGCTATCTTAAGTGTACATCACAAACAACTTTTAATAAACTCTGTTTTAATATTGATGAATAAATCTGTAAGCGTTAAAGTATACCATGGCTATGGCCACGCACATAATTTGGTTGTTTATGGTCATGTTTTTAAACGCAAGGCAAAAACACAGCAGGTTTATAGCAACAATCTCTTTGTTAATATTGCACATCTTTTAAAGCTTTTCATCTTAAAACCCTATGCTTTTGTAGAGGTACGTTTGCAATTTTTCGACCAGACGATTTACAATAAAACCGAAGGAGATGGCTTTTTTAAATTCGAATGGAAGGCCGAAAACGATGTGCCTGCGGGCTGGCATTTTGTTAACGTGCAAGCCATTGGTAAAGACGGGACGGTTTTAAGTGAAGGAGAAGGCAGGGTATATGTACCACACATTACGCAGTATGCCTTTATTTCTGATGTGGATGATACCGTAATGATTTCTCATTCGGCAACTATTGGGCGGCGGTTAAGGGAGCTGTTTATCAAAAATCCGCATACACGTAAAACTTTTCCAGAGGCAGCCAGTCACTATCAGCAATTGGCCCTGTCGCACACCGAAGTAAATCAGCCCAATCCCTTTTTTTATGTAAGCAGCAGCGAATGGAACCTTTACGATTATCTGGTCGAGACTTTCAGATTCAATAAACTGCCGGAAGGTGCTTTCCTTTTAAATACATTAAAACGATGGAAGGATTTAGTTAGAACAGGTAAAACAGGGCATGAAGGTAAATTATTGAGGGTAATGCGGATTTTAGACGTTTTCCCCAATCAGAAGTTTGTTTTCTTTGGAGATAACTCCCAGCAGGACCCCGAAATTTATTCAACTATAGTGGAGAAGTATCCAAAAAATATCGAAGCGGTATACATCCGTAATATTCGGCCAGAGAAAGAAGCAAAAACAAGACAATTGCTTAAAATGGTCGAAGAGAGAGGGGTGAAGGCATGTTTATTTAATTATAGTGAAGAAGCGATCGAACATTCTAAATTTATAGGCTTGATCCAATAATTTGGAGCGCAGTTGTTGTGCTCATCGGTTTCAACAGTCCCGCTTTCTTTCCTGCCCCGATGAAGTATCGTGGGCATCCATTCAATCGGGGCTAGGTATAGCGTTTTTTGCTAATGGAAACAGGCCACAGTTCAATAAACCCGACAGCAGCGGGCATCCCGATTTTGCCATCGGGATAAAGCGAATGGCGGGACTTTCGGATCCGATAAACATAGAACCCTGCTTTTCAAAAAAATGTATACAGATTTTGCTTCGCAGCCCCTTCGGGTTCTTCACTGCGGTCGAAATGACGGAACGATATAGATTATCCAAATCAAGAAATCGACTTCCCGAACGGGGTGAAAGCCAAATTCATTAACTTAAAATGCTGGCGCCCGAATGGAATACCCACAATGGTAATGCAAAGCAGGATACCAAAAAATAAATGGGTCAATGCAATCCAGAAACCACCACATAAAATCCAGATCAGGTTCATAATGGTAGACAGGCAGCCTGTATTTGATGAAGTATCGGTGATTTTAACCCCAAACGGAGCAAGGCCTACAATGGCGAATTTAAAACATTGGATACCAAAAGGAATACCCACAATGGTTAGGCAAAGGATTAGCCCCCCGATAATGTATTCAAAGAAAATAAAGATACCGCCAAAAATAATCCAGATAATATTGCCTAAAAAGTTCATTATATTTTTTAAAGGTTAAGATTTAATATTGGGTATTTTGTTACAGTTTATTCATGCATTCTACTTGTATTCTTTGTAATTTAGAATTACACACAAAAGAAACACAACATGAAAAAATTAATTCTTGCAGCGGCAATTGTCGCGTGCTTTGGGCTGTCTAATGCCAAAGGACAAAATGTAAACGGCTTTAAATTAAGCGACATCAAGGTAGAATACATTGAGGTAAAACCGATTTACAACGGTGGCGATACCTATATTGCCAGAATAGATTATGGACAAAAATTCAAAAGAAATAAAGAATTGAACGTAAGAGACGACGATGGAAATGATTTACTTTTCAATTCTCAGATGGATTGCCTCAATAAACTGAAAAGATATGGTTATGAACTTTTTAATACCTATACCGATCAGATTGATAAGGACAGCAGCAGGCCTGTGTATGTATTGAAAAGGAAATAAATAAAAAAGAAGTCAAGTTTAATAGCCAAGGTGCTATGAAACTTGACTTTTTGGTAAACCTATATAAAATCGAGTGTATTAAATTTTTTGTTCAGGATATCAGCATTGTTTACATCCAGCCATTTATCTAAGATGGTACCATAAACCTGCCTGAAATCCAGCTGGTATTTTAAATCGCCTGTATCCAGATCGCTTAGATTAGGCGCAGCATTAAAAATCCCTTGTTTCTTTAATTTTCCACCAAAAACAAACATGTTATTTGCCGTTCCATGATCGGTACCATTACTGGCATTTTGCTCTACCCTACGGCCAAATTCAGAGAAAGTAATCACCAAGGTATCTTCCAGTTTATTGTTTGATTTTAAATCTTTTAAAAAAGCAGCCATACCCTCACTGTATTGTTTAAGCAAATTGCCTTGCTGACCAATCTGATTCACGTGTGTATCGAAACCACTTAACGACACATAATAAACCCTGGTTTTTAATCCCGAAGAAATAAATTTAGAAACGGTTTTCAACTGGTTTGCAAAGCCTGAAGTAGGGTAAGTGGATTTAGACTGGTAAATTTTAGATGTATTCTGGATATAATTGGCAGAAGATGACGTTTCGATCATGGTTTTGTATAAATAACCTAAATTATCTTCATCCAAATGTTCCTTATCATTCTGCAACATCGCTTTAAAAAACGGATCGTTTGTATTACGGAACAAAGCCGCAGGATCTTTTAAGGCAATTCCTTTTTTGGTTTGCCCTTTCATGGCCAGAGAAAGTGAGTCATCCACTTCTATCGCCGTATAGGGAAATTTGCAGGTCTGGCAATTGCTATCTAAATAGCGGCCAATCCATCCGGTTGATAGAAACTGATTGCTATCGCTCCCTGTTTGCCAGATATCCATCGAACGGAAATGTGAACGGTCGGGATTGGGGTAGCCAACATCATTGATAATGGTCATCCAACCTTGATCATAAATTTCTTGCAGGGCGGCCATGTTCGGATTTAGCCCTTGCATATCGTTCAGTTTAATCACCTCTTCAGGTTTAATGGCAATACTTTTTCTTTTTTGATAATAAATATCGTTTCCAAAGGGAATAACGGTATTTAAACCATCATTTCCGCCAGAAAGCTGTACCACAACCAGGTTTTTATAAAGACTCAGTTCATCAAGCGCCATGGCCTCCAGTGGTTTCATAAAAGCCGGAACGAATAGCGAACCTGCTGCAACAAATCCTGTATTTCTTAAAAAGTTTCTTCTGTTCATCTTGTTAATGTTTTGGTTCGCTTTTTCATCAGTCAATAGTTCATTGGTTTGGGTGTTTAGCTAATGGGCTCTTCACCATCAACTATTAACTGTTCTCTAGCACAACTGATACTCGGGCATGCTGGTAATTTCTACTGCTGTACTTCGCAATCCTTTATTATCGCTTACCATCGTTGTGATTTTGGCGTTTAATTTGGGCTGCAATAAAAACTCGGTAAGTTCCAATGGCGTTAATCCCTTTGGTAAGGTATTTAAAAATTTAGGCCAGTCTGCATTTGCGTTTACATACGATTTTGGTTTCATGTTGGCATTTGCATTGCTGGTAGCTGTCCGGCTTAAGGCAATTACGGCCTCGTCTTCAGGATCAGCTTTACCGCTGAAATCGATTTCCCCATCATTTAAAACAAGAGAGGGAATGCGCATCCTTAACATTAACGATGAACTATCAATCCAGCTTTGTCCGCCAGGCCAGCCTGCAACATTAGGTGGGTTAAATAAATATTGCCCCAAACTGCTTTGTAGCTGTATTAAAACCTGTGGTTTGTTGTAGGTAACATAAAACTCGCGACTTAAACCCACTAAAAATTCGGCTGGTGACTTAATTTTTGTGCCTACATTTTCAGGGCTATAGAACCAATCAGCTGTAAACATTTTTTTCATCATCGAGGCGATGTCGTATTTCGAGTTGTAAAAATGAGTAGCAAGTTCTTTAATGTGCGCCTCGTTTGGGTTATCATTTACGAAGAATTTATATACTTTCCGGGCGATAAACTGTGCGGTTTCTGGTTTCTCGAGGATAATATCGATAATGTTTTCGCCTTCAAAATTCCCGATTTTACCAAAGAATGTTTTTGTTCCGGCATCGTGCAGATTTTGTCTGAAAATAAATGAGCCGTCCTTGTCGTACATCCAGCCGGTAAATGAGCGGGCAGACTCTTTAATGTCCTGCTCGGTATAATTTCCCCTGCCTAAGGTGAAAAGTTCCATGAGCTCGCGTGCGAAGTTCTCATTTGGTTTACCTTTTCTGTTCTGCTGGTTATTCAGGTATTGCAACATTGCCGGCGACTTAGAAACCTCAACCAGTAAAGTTTTAAAGCTTCCTAAGGCATTTGTTCTTTGAATATTGTTTAACTGTTGCGCAAAAAAAGGGTTGTTGCTGCGGCAGGCAAAATGGCCATGCCAAAAGAGCGTCATCTTTTCCCTTAGCGGGGCATCGGTATTGATCATTTTGTTAATGAAAGCAATATTCAGGTCGCGGCTTACTTCGTTTTGCTCGCGCACAATCTGCTGGCGCATTTTCTTTTCTTCATCGGTCAGGTCTTTTTTTGAGTATAAACCCGCCTGAACCAGAAGCTGGCGCTTCGATTCGTAATCGTTCACTAAATTGATGGGATCGTTTTTTTGAGAATCTTTAAGCAGATTATCCACCACCTTATCGATGTTTTTCCTGCTTAATTTTTGTAAGTCTGCATAAGAAATCCCGAAACCCGCCCGGTTATAAAGATGTTTTACTTTTAAGAAATTATCTTTTGCGCTCATAATGGACTGTTTTACAGTATGACATATTTAAAACGCCAGGGTTTAATCTTTGTTTTCTTTCTTATTTTTGTTTATGTTTTTTCAGTTACCAGATGATCACCCGGGCTTTCCTGATCCGGCCTTGGCAGAAGAGGACGGTTTATTGGCTATTGGCGGTGATTTAAGTACGGAGCGGTTGTTAATGGCCTATTCGAATGGAATATTTCCATGGTTTAGTGAAGGTGAGCCCATCCTTTGGTATTCGCCACACGAGCGATGTGTAATTTATCCTGATCAGATCAGGATCAGTAAAAGCATGCGTAAAATTTTAAAGCAGGAAATTTTCAAGATTACTTTTAACCAGGCTTTTGCCGAAGTGATCCGCAATTGTGCAACTACTGAAAGGAAAGGGCAGGATGGCACCTGGATTACCAACGAAATGCAAGCGGCTTACATTAATCTCCATCAGCAAGGTTATGCGCACAGTGTAGAGGTTTGGCAAGCTGATCAACTGGTTGGCGGGCTCTATGGTTTAAAAGTAAACCGCGTTTTTTGTGGCGAAAGTATGTTTAGCCATGTAAGTAATGCTTCTAAAGCCGCATTGATTTTTTTAAGCAAAATGAATATCGATTTAATTGATTGCCAGTTACCGAACGATCATTTAATGAGCTTAGGCGCCGAAATGATGGACAGGGAAACATTTATGGGTATTTTGAGAAAAGACTAATCTTTATTCTCTAGCGATTGATGTATAGCCCGTTCAATTCTGGTATCAGGTATAAACCAAATGGCCGCAACAATTACATACATCGAACAGCCAATCCATGGGTTTATGAAGCTAAGCCCAATGCCCAATGCATAAAAAACTAAAGAAATTTTCCCTTTACTATCGTTGCCTATTGCTTCAACGACAAGCGAGTGTGCACCCTCTGTTTTTTTAATCGTGATAACCAGGATTAAGTAGGCAATTGCCGCTAAAAACAATACGATACCATAAGCCACAACCGGCCAAAAGGCAAAGTGATTTTCACCCATCCATCCGGCCGTAACCGGGAAAAGCGATAACCAGAACAGTAAGTTTAAATTAGCCCATAACATTGATCCGCTTACTTTTTTTACGGCATGCATGAGGTGATGGTGGTTGTTCCAGTAAATACCTACGTAGGTGAAACTTAAAACATAGCTGATAAATTTCGGAATAAGGGGCTTTAAGCTGGCCAATGTATCGCCATGCTCCGGTACTTTAATCTCTAAAACCATAATGGTGATGATAATTGCAATTACGCCATCACTAAATGCTTCTAATCTGCCTTTGTTCATAAAATTCAACGCTAATAATCTGATGCAATTATCCGTCAAATTATCTTATAAAACAAAACCTGCAAGCTTTTGGCCTGCAGGTTTTGTATTGTTGTTTTGTTGTAGCGATAAAATCGCAATTTTCAATAATCCTCGTTACAAACGAGGACTATATTGTTGTTTTGTTGAAATTATAATTCTCTAACCCAAATGTTTCTGTAACTAATCGCAGGACTTGGATCGCCGTGATCTTGTAATTTAATTGAAGAAGGGCCATGTTTTTTGTATTCAGGGGCACCGATATACCTGGTTTCGCCCTTTAATACAAAACCATTCTGTAAAAGTACGCCATTTAAAAATACGGTAACGCTCGCAGGTTTTTGTACGGTTCCATCTTCGTTAAAACGTGGTGCGTTCCAAATGATATCGTAATATTGCCACTCGCCTGGTTTTTTGTTGGCATTGGCTAATGGAATCGCTTGTTTGTAAACACTACCTGTTTGTCCGTTCACATAAGTCTTGTTGTTATAAGCATCCATAATCTGGATTTCATAACCATTATCGCCGCCGCCGGTTGAGGCTAAAAATACCCCGCTGTTGCCACGGGCCTGACCTTCGCCCGATATGTTTTCAGGGATTTTCCATTCCATATGCAGCTGGTAATCGGTAAACTTTTTATTCGTTTCAATGTTTCCAGTCCCTTTTTTAACGGTGAAAAATCCATCGTCGATTGTCCATTCGGCTGGTTTAGATGGATCTTTAACTGAATGCCATGCATCTAAATTTCTGCCACCAAAAAGAATGGTTGCATCAGATGGCGCATCCTGAGGCAATTTACCTGGTGTAACAACCTTTGGAACGGGTTCCCAAACCTCGGTTGTTTTTGGGTCTTTGGCAGGATCTGGTTTTTTATCTTGTGCCATCGCTTGCCCTGCAAAAAGCGCAGGAATAAATAATAGTGTATACTTGTTCATGATTGTGGTTTAACTTTTTAAAGTTAACCAGTTTATTAAGAAATGGAAATTTGGTATTTAAAATTTTACCCCAAATCGTCAACAACGTAAGTTTCGCTAATAATTACTTCATCAGGCGCAATGTCTGCGCTGCGCTGTTCTGCCAAATCGCGCATAGGGCAATAACCTGTAATGCCGCGGTACAATAATCCTGCACCAATTGCAGCACCGGTTAAACCAATTACCGGATGCGAAAAAATGCTGGTGATGCCTTTAAAAAGTAAATATGTTCCTGCCGCGCCAGATAACCAGCGCTCAGATTTTGAAACGTTTTCGAATAATTCCGGATACTTCCAGGCTTCTTTAACGTTATTTACAGCAGTATTAAAATCTTGATTTGTCATGATGGTAGAATTTATGTTCTACTGTATAACAAGTAAGAGGGAATTGAGTTTTGAAAAGAAAATTAAATGTGTGGCCCATAAGATTTATCGTCATTTCGAGCGGAGTGCAACGTAGTCGAGAAATCTATTAAGATAGATCTCTCCATTCCACTGCGTTTCAGTCGAGATGACGAGTTAATATTGAATGCCTAATTCAAAATATCACGTATATCTTCCTTGCTGAGCGATTTAAAGAAACTCTCTTCAGTGGTAATTAAAGAATTGGCGAGCGATTTTTTGCGGTTTTGCAAGGCCAGTATTTTCTCTTCAACGGTGTCTTTTGCGATGAATTTGTAAATGAAAACCTTTTTATCCTGACCGATACGGTGCGTTCTATCAATGGCTTGTTGTTCTACTGCCGGGTTCCACCATGGATCGAGGATAAAAACATAATCGGCCTGAGTTAGGTTTAAACCCACGCCACCCGCTTTTATAGAGATTAAGAAGACCTTCAATTCGGTATTCTGCTGAAATTCGGAAACAATTTCACCCCGGTTACGCGTTGCACCATCCAAATAAGCAAAAGGGATATGCTCCGCCTCAAAATGTTTTTTGAAGATATCGAGGTGTTTTACAAACTGAGAAAAAACCAAAACCTTATGTCCGCCTTTAAGCACATTATCCAGTGTGTGGATCACGTTTTCAAACTTTCCAGAATCTGAAACATAAGCCCCGTCAATCATTATGGGGTGATTGGCCAGCTGACGTAAGGCGGTTAATCCCTGTAAAAGCTGCACCTGTTTCTGCGCGAAAGTTCCATCGTCCATGCTCTGCAATAAATCGTTGCGGTAGGCTGATTTTGTTTTCTCGTAATAAGCAGCCTGATCTTCGCTCATGTCGCAGTAAATTACCTGTTCCGTTTTAGGTGGTAATTCTGCCGCCACCTGCTCTTTCGTTCTGCGGAGTACAAATGGCTTGATAATCGATTGTAGTTTGCGCGCTTTTTCTTCGTCCTTTTTCTTTTCTATGGCTTGTACATATTCTTCATAGAAAAATGCTTGTGTACCCAATAAACCTGGGTTTAAAAAGGTTAACTGCGACCATAAATCGCTTACTGAATTTTCTACGGGCGTACCGCTCAAAATCAGTTTATGTTTCGATTTTAAGCTTCTCACGGCTTTGAACGATTTTGATGCCGGGTTTTTAATATTCTGACTTTCATCAAGAATAATGTAGTTGAAATAAAAGTTTTTCAGTTCATCTACATCCACTCGGGTTACACCGTAGGTGGTAATGATAATATCGTAATTGGCAAAATTGGCTACATCTTTATTTCGGTTAGTACCCGTATGTGCCAGTATTTTTAGCTTTGGAGTGAATTTTTTAGCCTCTGTTAACCAGTTATAAATTAAAGAGGTAGGCATGATGATAAGTGAGGTCGTTTGCGTTTCAAGCAATTGATCGTCTTCCTTCACTTTTTGCAGCATGGCTAATGTTTGGATGGTTTTACCCAAACCCATATCGTCGGCCAAACAACCACCGAAATTGTATTCGCGTAAAAAGCTGAACCAGTTATAACCGGCTTTCTGGTAATCGCGTAAACTGCCCTTAAAATGAACAGGCATTTGCGTATCGGCGATATCTTCGAAATCTGATAAGCGCTGCAACTTACGCTCAAGTGTCACGTTAGCTAAACTATCTTCGGCCAAATCGTTGATTAAACCGATATGGTGTTTCTTTAATTTCAGCGTTTTTCCGGCCTCTGCCAAACTGAACAAACTACCGTATTGCGTAAACCATTTATCGGGAATAATGGCCACTTCGCCATCGGGCAATAAAAATTCCCGCTTTTTGTGTAGGATATGTTGTTTTAGCGAAAGAAAAGGAATCTGGTATTTTCCGAACCATACCACAGCATGGATATCGAACCAATCGTTTCCTTCTTTAACTTCAAGATCGATTTTGCTGGCACCGAAAACAAATTTTTTCTGGCCTGTGGCCTGTTCAATTTCGTAACCTGCTGCCTGTAAAAGTTCGATATGTTCGTTTACCCAATTAATGGCTGCATAACTCGGGTTTTCATCAGCTGAAATCACTTCCAGGTTACTAAACAGCGAGCTTGTTTTTTTTAATCCTAATGATAATAACAGATTGAACTGTTTTTTCTCCCATTCTGCCGAACGTTTAATGCGGTGGAAAATATAGTTATCGGCCGTTTTTTCTAAACGTACGGTTACTTTATGCGCATTTTCTACAGGGAAAATATATTCGCCGTATTTAAAGTACAACTGAATCTGAGAAAGTCCGCCATCCACATACAAAACTTTAATTACAGGTGTGGCTTCAAACTGTTCGGTTCTGATTTCGAAACCTTCGGCATACACATGGTGTTTTTCTATTAAAGGGGCAACAAACTTTTCAAAGTAAGTAGCTTCGGTTGTTTTGGGTATGGCAATAAAGCGTTTATTTAAAAAGGGTTGCAGTTTTTTCCCTTCAATATCCTGATCAAAAAAGTACAATACATCGTTAAGCAATAGCCACGCAGGTTTGTTACTGATAATCTGCGCTTCTTTAAACATAAATTCGATGCGTAGATTCTGATACTTGATGGTCGGGAAATAACGTGTTTCCGTTTCATTTCGGCGGAAATGAAAAAGGATAGAGGCGGGCTCATCGGCCAGTTCGATTTTACGTTCTACCGGCCAGCCATCTTTGTCCATTACATAAAGCTCGTTTTTAACCTTTAAAAGCTCTAAAGCTTCGGCAAGTTTCTTTTCGATTTTAGGGCGAACATTTTCGTAAAATTTATTGTCGAAAATTTTAGTGAAAAACTCAGTTGGCCTGATTAGTTTCTTGTAATATTTTTTAATCAGCGAGTCTTGCTCAATGTCATCTAAAATCTTGATCAGCTTATAATCAATATCACTTAAACAGGCATTAAATTCTTCTGCGGTATGTGTGAAAATCCGTTGATAGGTAAAAGAAAAATCTCCTTGTGGATTGAGCTGAACAACGTGAGGTTCAATTAAATAGCCCAAGTACTCATGTTTGCACAAAGAGTACACCACTTTACAGGCTTTAGAACTATCGACACGTAACATTGATTGGTTTAAAATTTTTTCTAAGCTAAGCGCTTAAAAAACTTTAAACTTACAATATTTTGAGGTTACATCAAAAGAAGTATCGGTTTTTGAAGTAAAAATTATCAGTTTTTTCTCGAAATCTTAAAGAACGCTTAAATGCAGATGTTGGATGGAGCGCTATTTGAAGTTAAAGGACAGATAAATATTAAATACTTTATAATTGGCTACAACTTATTATCTTAGTCCTTGTATTGATAGGCTTTCTTTATCAATCCATTAACGCATCACTAAGGTTTAAATGAAATTTTTTTACGCGCTCTCTCTGCTTGCCTGCTTACATTTTTGTAGCTATGCGCAAGAAATCCCCCGGAGCACCCAATATATTTTTAACAATATTTTGCTGAACCCTGCACTATCGGGAATAGATAATTACACAGATTTAAAAATAGGTTTACGTAAACAGTGGAGTGGATTAGAAGGTGCACCAAGTACGCAATACCTTTCTTTAAGTACCGCTATTGGCGAAGATTTTGTTCGGAGCAATGTAAACTCATTTGCCGGGAATGGCGATAATCCAATGAGCAGAAGTTTTGTAAACAGCTATACTGCAGCGGAACCTCACCACGGAATTGGCCTGGTGGCCATGACTGATAAAGCAGGATTAGTTCGGCAGACCAATGTAAACTTAACCTATGCCTATCATTTGGGTATTACAAATGAAGTAAATTTATCAGTTGGTTTATCTGGCGGATTTAAATCAATTAGTGTTGATGTGCGCGGAATTATAGCTGACGAGTCGGGTGACCCTTTATTCTCTGCCGATTACAACAATAAAATCAGACCCGATATTGGTGCAGGTATTTGGCTATATAGCCCAAGGTTTTTTGCTGGTGTTTCGGCTAAACAGCTTATTGGAAATAAAAGCAGCATTGTCAATAACCAGGTTAAAACCAGCCCATATCAAGCAGCTACTTTTTATGGAACAGCGGGCTATAAAATATTTCTGGATGAGGATATCGCAATGATCCCGTCTGGTTTGATTTCGTATTGGGCCAACTCTCCGGCTACTTTTGATGCGAATTTGAAATTTGCCTATCAGGATAAATTCTGGGTTGGAACCAGTTTCAGGAACAACGATTCTTTTTCACTTCTGGCCGGACTTAACATTGCATCGTTAGTAAACCTAAGTTATTCGTATGATGTAAATACTTCAGGTTTACGCTCGGTAAATAATGGCACGCACGAAATTGTGCTGGGTATTTTATTAAACAACCGTTATCAGGTAGTTTGCCCGAGCAGGCAGTTTTAACGTAAAAGGGTTATACTACCACCCAATGGTTTACATTCAGCCCGCAAATCGATCACATAATAATAAACACCTGCCGGTAATTCCTTATCCCTAAACCTGCCATCAAAAGGTTTTGTGTAATTACCGATTGATTCGTACACCAATTGCCCACCCCGGGTATAAATTTTAATGTTGGTGCCTTTAAAATCTGGTAAACCCCTAACTTGCCAAACATCGTTCATACCATCACCATTTGGGGTCATGGTATTGGTAACCTCTAAATTGTCGTGTGTTACCTCTACATGTACTTTGGTAAATTCGCTGGTACAGGAACCCAATTTTCGCCGCACAAAATAATCGGCTGTTTTGGCGACTTTAAATTTAAATATCCCGTTGGTGTTTTCTAAAAACGGTTTGGTATCATCAATTTTTTCAAAGAGCTGGTAAGTTCCTTCTTCTGGTGCAATTACAGGTAAAACGATATCAGAAACATAACAAACACGTAAGTCGTTAATGATGGGAGCCAGGATTTTAAAAGGTTCGTCTACTACCGTATAAGCCTCGCTGATCGCATAACCACAAGATGTTTTGTCTTTTACCTCTAAGCGATACGTACCTGCACCAACATTAATCAGATCCTGGGTATACTGAACGGCTTCGCCAGCTTCGTTTATCCATTTAAAATCATAACCTGGTACACCACCAATTACCTGTATGCCTTTAACAGAACCTCTCTGTAAGGTACAGCCATCTTTAATTACGGTTGCAGTATTGGATACGATGTTTAGTTTTGGTGTAATATTGATGGCATAAGGTCCTAAAACTGTTTCGCAATTGTTTACATCATAAGCGAACATTCTGTAATTGCCTCCAGGCAAATTTTTCAGTTCAATCATGTTCCCTGTTTTGGTTGCTCCGGCAACTGTAGCGCCTGATTCATCTACCCATTTAAACAATGTTGGAAGAACGGAACTGAAGTTTAGGTTGATACTTCCGTTAATCAGTTCACAGGTGGTATTATTAACGGTTGGTGTGAAAGTATAAACCGTTGGTGTTAATGCATCCACTCTAAAAGGTTTGTCTAAAGTGCAGGTATATAGCGAATTGCTGGCCCTTAAGGTATAAGTGCCTGGTGCAAGGTCAATCATTTTTATAGACATTCCGGGCGAGTACGGTCCTTTTTTAATGCTTTGTCCGGTTGGGCTTAACCACTCGTAGGTATCGGCATTGGTAATCGACACACCATCAATAACACCATTGTTAACACCGCATCGGGCTGGTGTAACTGTTCCTCCGTTAATGGCAACATCACTATAAGTGCCGATAAAGAAAGATGAAGAAACTGGTGAACATTGACCTTCATCAGAAACAGATAAGGTATAGTTGCCGCCTCCTACATTTTCAAGATCCAGCGTAGTTGATACCACATCTGTACCTAAAATCCCTGTGATCGGATCACGTTTAAACCATTTGTAGCTTAGGGTACCCGTTGCATCTGTAATGGTAATACCTACAATAGCCCCGTTTTCTTTACCACATGCTGCAGAAGTAGTTTTAGTGGGATTCCCAATTTTAGGTTGAGGTTTCCTTTTAACCGTTATCGGATCAGAATCTAATGAGCAGTTTGCCTCATCCGATACTTTTACGAAGTAAGTACCTTCAGGTAAACTAGCGGGGTTACTTCTGCTTGCCACAGCATTTGTTGCCGTATTTATCCATTCGTATTTTAGCACACCTTTCCCTCTTAAAACCTCAGCGGTAAAGGTAAAAGTAGTTTGTCCACACGCAGGCGAAACCGGCAGGATAGCAGGTTTGGTTAACTTTTGATCTTTGATGATAAACACCGATGGGAATGCTTTACAGCCATCATCAACAGTTACTTCGTAAGTGCCGACATCTAAATTAGAGATGCTCTGTGTGTTCCCTTTAGGTACGCGACTACCATCGGTTTCTATTTTTACCCAGCTAAAAGTAAAACCCTCACGCACTTCGGGAATGGTGATTGATCCGTTAGCACTACAGGTTACAGGTTCTACAATCGCTTCATTTGGTAATAATTCAGCCGTAGAGAAAGGAGAGGTGGTGGCATTTAACAAACTCGCTGTTGCGGTAACCATACCGCTAAGGTTTCCGTTGTATTCCCAGCGGCCATCACTACCAGCCTGTACGGTAGCAATATAGGTTTTACCTTCGCAAATGCCCTGGCAGTTTACGGTATAAAATAATTCTACTTCTGAGTTGGGGGTAGCTTTACCCGAAACATAATTGCTGCGTTTTTTTAGCACCTGAATATATGGTTGCAGTATGCTTAATGTTTTTCCGATCCCAAACGTTTTATTGCAAAAGAAACTGTTTCTCGTAATTTTTACAGGCTTTGACGACACCGTTTCGACACCAAAGTTGTTGTTGGCAATTAAGTTCGCTTCAGCTGGTGTTGCCCCACCAATAGTTCCGCCTGCACCCAACTCTATTTTTACGCCAATACCATTACCCATTGCCACGGTTCCGGCGGCATCGGTGCCTATGGCATTACCGGTTAGAATAAAGTCTGAATTGGTAATCGAAACGCCTGTAGTTCTGTTTCCTCCGATAATGTTGTTCCGCACATAAAGTGCTGTATTGATGGCGTTAACTTTTAAACCTGCAATTTCTAAAGCAGAAGAAGAAAGAAATATCGGTAAGTCATGGAAGTCTTTTTTGCCCGTATAATCAACCCCAATTTTGTTATTGATTACATTAACATCGAACCTTGCGTTAGTGGAGTAGGATGATCGGGTGATGTCAACATTAATCCGGTTTGCGGCAATTACGTTTCCTTCACCAGCATTATCACCGCCCACATCCAGTGCGCTATCGTATAAATTGGCCGAAATACCAAAAACATTTGTATTTGGGGTTATTCCATCATATATCACCCCGATTAAGTTCGATTGGATTTTAATTTTGGTGGCCGTGATGGTGGTGAAAAAAAAGCTGTTCTGAACAATGATACCGTTAATATTTCCTCCAATAACATTTCCTTTCCCCGGAGCCCCAATGGTAATATTATTTGCACGATAATCGATCACAATTCCTGAGCCTTGCGCCATATTTACATTTTGTAAATTATTAATGGTGGCAAAATTCCTGATGTACAAACCATAAACTTCAACCCCTGTAGTTTGGACCTGCGTGGATGACGACTGGCCAATTACCAGTCCCGAAAATGTGGAATTAGGATATTCTGGCTCTAAAATTACCTTGGCTCCGGAAACGCCAAGTGCAGGCCATGCTGCCTGAGAGGTGCCATCAATAACTACATTTGAAGAGACAATAGGTAGTGCTGAACGCAACCTGATGGTGCGGTTAGCGTTGTCGCTAGGTGTACCCGGTAAATTAAAGTTAATGGTAAATGTAGTTACTCTATTGGCTATGGCGGCTTGTGTCAATGCTTCCCTTAACGTGCCAGGACCGCTATCGGCATTACTGGTTACTACATAAGTTTGGGCGTAGCTATTACTAAAGAAAAATAAGCCGGCAAAGAGGGCTAGAAGTTTTGAGAAGCGCATAAAATTGTTTGGTACAGCCAAAATACAAATAAACTATTTAGTGGCTAGCGTTTTAGTGAAACAAACCTACATTATTTTTCTTAAAAATAGTTGGCACACGTATGCTGGTTTAGAAATGGGTTTATGTGAAATAGTCAAGGTAGAAAATTTTCACATTCCACTATTTTACTTTGATTTCGCGCCGCGCAGGGCAGGGAGGTTTCAAAGTAGTTATGAAAGCTCGCTCCCTATGGCGGGAAGCTTTCATGACCTTAATGATTTCGTGCCTCCATAGGCGGGAAGGTTTCATGACCTGTAGGATGGTTACTCACATAAGGAGGAAGGTTTCTACAAATGCTAGTTTACCCTCCTTTCTAAGGAGCGAAAGCAAATCAGCCTAAAACAAAAAAGGCATCCTGAAAACAGAATGCCTTAAAAATTGGTTAATTATTTTTTATTTCCAGCCACCGCCTAATGCACGGTATAAGTTTACAACCGATTGTAGTTTTTGTAATCGATCGTTAATGCCACTTAATTGAGCTGTTAACAAACTTTGTTCTGAAGTTAATACATCCGTATAGTTTGTTGCCGAACTATAACGTAATAATTCTTTGGTAAAATCGACTGCTTTGGTCAAAGAAGCGATTTGTTTTGCCCTTGTTTCTTCTTTTTCTGAAGCGGTTTGATAAGCGTACAAAGCATTCGATACTTCCTGTCCACCGGTTAACAACGTTTGTTGAAAGTTATAAAAAGCAATTTGCTGATTAGCTTCGGCTGTTTTTAAGCGGGCCTTGTTTGCTCCTTTTGCAAAAATGGGCTGTGTTAAACCACCAACCAGATTATAGAAGATCGATTTGCTGAAGAAATCCTGTAATTGCAGACTTGATAAACCACCTGCTGCAGTAATGGTTAAAGCAGGATAAAAATAAGCTTTCGCTACGTTTGTGTTTTCAAAAGCTGATCGGAACCCAAATTCAGCAGCGATCACATCCGGACGGTTTTTTAACAATTGTGCAGAAACGCCGGTTTGTAAATTAGCATAAGGGGTTTGCTGATCTAAGGTCGTGCGGTTAATCGCATTTGGCGCTTTAGCAACCAAAACACTAAGCGCATTTTCAGCTTCTTTAATGCTTCTTTTTAAATCGGGCAAGGTTACCTGAGCAGCGTATAAATTGGCTTCACTCTGTACCACTGCTGCACCATTAACTACAGCCCCTTGTTTTAAGGCTTTCATGGTTTCAACATCCTGCGTTCTTACCTTAATGGTTTGCTCGGTAATGGCCAGTTGTTTGTCAAGCGCCAATAAAGTGTAATAATTGTTGGCAATAGTGGCAATTAACTGAGTTTGAACAGCACGTTTTGCTGCATCGCTTTGTAATAAAGTAGCGTAAGCGCCACGTTTTGCACTGCTTAATTTTCCCCAAATATCAGCTTCCCAACTGGTACTCAGTTGTGCTTTATAAGTTTGGGTTTCCAGATTGATGTTAATCCCTGCCGGAAAATTCTGCGCTGCTGCTGAAGCTTTATTGTCGGTTACATTTACATCAGCCTGTAAGCTGGGTAATAATGCCCCACGGCTTTGTATTAAGGTAGCTTCGGCAATTTTAATACGCTCGATCGCCTGTTTCAGGTCTAAATTTTCATTTATTCCTTGTTGGATCAGCGACTGTAACGTGGTATCCGAGAACAACGTTTTCCATTGCAGATCGGCAATAGTGGTTGTATCTGTTGTATTGTTATCACGGTATAAACCTTCGCTCTTTAGCTGCGGACGCTCGTATTTTTTAGTTACGCAGGCGCTTAGGCTGAGGATGGCTAAACCGATTAATATGGAATGCTTATATCTAAATTTCATGATTTTCAAATTAATGTGGATGGTTAGTCGCTAACTCATACTCTTCCTCTGTTTGTTCGCGATCAATGCCTTCCTCAAATGGAGATTTGTTACTTATTTTTTCCTGCAAGGTTTGGAAAACAATAAACAAGGCAGGGATTACAAATACTCCGAATATAGTACCGATTAACATACCACCTACAGCTCCGGTACCAATTGAGGTATTACCTGCTGCACCAACACCTGATGACAACATTAAAGGCAATAAACCCAGGATAAAGGCAAAAGAGGTCATCAAAATCGGGCGTAAACGTGCAGTTGCACCATCAATAGCCGAATTCACAATGCTCATTCCCTTTCGTCGCCTGTCTACCGCGTACTCTACAATTAAAATGGCATTCTTGGCAAGTAAACCCACCAGCATGATCAGCGTAATTTGTGTATAAATGTTATTGTCTACACCAAAGATCTTATCGAAGATGAATACACCAGCCAAACCAATGGGTAGTGAAAACAATACCGCTAACGGTAAGATATAACTTTCATACTGTGCTGAAAGCAGGAAGTACACAAAGATTACACACAATAGGAAGATAAAAATCGTCTGGCTGCCACTGCTTACTTCTTCACGTGATAAACCTGAGAACTCATATCCATAACCTGTTGGAAGGTGGATTGCTGCTTCTTCCTGAATGGCCTTAATGGCATCACCAGAACTAAAACCTGCATTAGGGTTACCCGTAACCGCAATTGAAGTATACAAGTTGAAACGTGAAATAGCCTGTGGACCATAAACTTTTTCGAGCGTAATAAACTCAGAAATCGGTGCCATGGTTCCGCTTGAATTACGAACATAAATATTGGTTAAACTTTGCTGGTTGGCGCGGTACTTGGCATCTGCCTGGTACATTACCCTGTATTGTTTACCAAACTTATTAAAGTTTGAGGCATAAACACCACCATAGTAACCTTGTAGAACACCTAATACATCGCTAACGGTTAAGCCAGCCTGTTTAACTTTCGCCACATTAACATCAATCTGATATTGCGGGAAATTTGGGTTGAATGAGGTTGATGCATATTGAATCTCAGGACGTTTACTCAAAGCCCCTAAAAATGCATTACCTACTTCGTTGAATTTTTTAATATCGCCACCGGTTTTATCCTGCAACTGGAATTCGAAACCACCACCGGTACCAAAACCCTGAATGGTTGGCGGAGCAAAGAAAATGACTTTTGCACCTTTTATACCGGCTGCCTTTGCAAATAATTCACCAATAATGGCTTTAACATCGCGTTTGCGTTGATCCCATGGTTTTAGCCTTGCGATAACCATACCATAAGAACTACCTGAACCACTGATCAAACTTCGGCCAACAACCCTAAATGTAGCTTCTACCTCTGGTACCTTACTTACAATATCATTGATTTTTACAATAATTTTATCCGTTTCTTCCTGTGAAGTAGAAGGTGGTAATGAAATGTCAGAGAAAACTGTTCCCAAATCTTCGTTTGGTACGAAACCTTTAGGCGTAGTATTCATAATCCATACCAGCACCACCGCGAAAACAGCAATTCCTAATCCTGCTAACCATCTCTTTTTACCCAAAAAGCCTACCGAACGTTTATATTTTTGCGTTACGGCATCAAATGAAGTATTAAAAGCGGTATAAAAACGTTGTAAGAAATTTTTACTTTTTTCGTGATCCTCTGCATGTGGTTTTAAAAACATGGCACATAATGCCGGACTTAAGGTTAAAGCGTTGATCGCTGATAAAATAATCGCAATAGCCAGTGTTAAACCGAATTGTTTATAGAATACGCCAGATGAACCCTGGATAAAACTTACCGGGATAAATACCGCCGCCATCACTAGTGTAATCGAAATAATCGCACCACTAATGTCATCCATCGCATCTTTTGTCGCTTTTTTAGGATCTTTATAACCTGCATCAAGCTTGGCATGCACTGCCTCCACTACCACAATGGCATCATCCACCACGATACCGATGGCCAGTACCAATGCAAATAAGGTTAACAGGTTGATGGTAAAGCCGAACAGACTCAGGAAAAAGAAGGTACCAATAATAGCTACGGGAACACTAATCGCCGGGATTAAAGTTGAACGGAAATCCTGTAAGAAGATAAATACCACTAAGAACACCAGAATGAATGCTTCGATTAAGGTGTGAATTACCTTTTCAATGGAGGCATCCAGGAAGTTATTTACGTTAACAACCGTTTCGTAGTGAACACCTTTAGGGAAAGATGTTGCTGCTTTATCTAAAGTTTTGATCGAATTTTCGATTACTTCTTTCGCATTCGAACCTGCTGTCTGACTAATGGCAATACCTAAAGCAGGTTTACCATTAAACTTTACATAACTCGCATAACTTTGTGCACCAAGTTCTATTCTGGCCACATCTTTTAAACGAAGAATCTGTCCGTTTGCATCCGCTTTAATAATGATGTTGCTAAATTCGGTTTCCGATTTTAAACGGCCACTATATTTTAAGGTGTATTGAAAAGCCTGATTGCCCTGTTCACCGAACTGACCTGGGGCAGCTTCGATATTTTGCTCAGCAAGCGCTACACTTACATCGTTTGGTACCAGGCCATAAACGGCCATTACTTCTGGCTTAAGCCAGATACGCATGGTATAATCTAAAGTACCGAATGCACTTGCATCACCCACACCACTAATCCTTTTAATCTCTGGGATGATGTTAATGTTGGCATAATTCTGTAAAAACTTCTGATCGTATGATGGATCATCACTGTAAATGGCAAAAATAAGCAAGTTACTCGCCTGTCTTTTTGCTGTAATTACACCCGATCTGGTTACCTCTGCAGGTAATAAACTGGTTGCTCTGGCTACACGGTTTTGCACGTTAACCGCCGCTAAATCGGCATTTGTGCCCAATTTAAAGTTAACGGTAATGGTTGCAGTACCATCGTTACTGGCGCTGGAAGTCATGTAGGTCATGTCTTCCACACCATTTATTTGTTCTTCCAGCGGAACAACAACACTACTCATTACCACATCGGCATTTGCCCCCTGGTACGAAGCCGATACCTGAACGGTTGGCGGTGCAATTTCGGGGTATTGCGAGATGGGTAAAGTTACAAGGCCTAATACACCTAATATTACAATTATAATGGATATAACTGTTGATAAAACGGGCCTGTCTATAAATTTCTTAAACATAATTAATATGGATTACACTGCTGTAGTGTGATTGCACTGACTATATTGTTATTTTTTTATTTCAGCATAAACTGAATCGGTGTTTTTTACCTCAGGTTTAATTTTAGTTCCGTCTTTTAATGATTGAAAACCTTCTAAAATAACTTTATCACCTGCTTTAAGTCCCTTGGTAACTACGTAGAAATTACCTTTGGCCAATTCCATCACTTCGATTTGGGTATTGATCACCTTTGCCGAATCGCCTAAAATGTAAACGAATTTCTTGCCTTGTAAATCGATCGTCGATTTTTGAGGGACTAAAATTGCATTTTCAACGTGCTGCGGAATTCTAACCGATGCACTTGCACCGTTTTTTAATAAGAAAACGGGATTAGGAAAGGTTGCCCTTAAACTTGCGGAACCAGTGCTGGTGTTAATCTGCCCATTGATGGATTCGATTTTGCCATTCTGTGCATAGATGGATCCGTCAGCAAGAACCAAACTCACTGCAGGGATGTTTTTCATCTGCTGGGCAAGCGTATTGCCTTTATAGGTATTGGAAAAATCTAAAAGCTGTTTCTCATTTAACGAGAAATAAGCATAAACTTTCGAAGTGTTAGAAACAGTGGTTAAAGGTTGTGTGCTTGAGCTGCTCACCAAACTTCCGTTTCTGAAAGGGATACTGCCTACAACACCATCTACAGGGCTGGTAATCGAAGTATAACCTAAGTTAACCTGTGCGTTTACCAGTTCTGCTTTTGCTTGTGCCAATGCCGCTCTTCTGCTTTGAAGGGTTAACTGCGCTGCATCCAGATCGTATTTGCTAATGATGTCTTTCTCTACCAAAGGTTTGGTTTTGTTTACCGTAAGCTGAGCAGCATTTACGTCAGCTTCGGCACTGCTAATCGCGGCTCTTGCTGTTCTAACCTGTTGCTCATATTGTGGAGCATTAATGGTGAAAAGTAACTGACCTTTCTTCACTACCGCGCCTTCATCTACCAATATTTTTTCGATAAAACCATCAACTTTCGGACGGATATCGATGTTTTGAATACCTTCAATGGTTGCTGGATAATCAGAATCTAAGGTTGTATTTTGTGTGTTTACTGTAAAAACAGGGTAAGCTTGCGGACCAGCTGCTGCTGCAGCGGCAGCTTTTTTAGCTGCATCGTTATTTCCGCAGGATGCCAAAAGCATACCAATGCTCACGCTAAAAAAGAGAGTTGTTACTTTTCTCATGGGTATTTCTGTGTGTTTAAATTTAAATTTCCGGAATTAAGGGCGTTGTCAAAAAAATAGGACTTCGATTTTCGCCGATAAATGCCCAAAAATAGAGCCTAAAAAAAAATAAATCTGTCCGAATTCTGTCATTTAATCAATCGATTGATTTATTTTGCGATTGAAAACAGATCGGATTTCCTTTAAATTGCTGTTATAGATGGTGTTGTCGTATTTTTTAGCATGAAAAACAGTGTGTAAATATCTTGCGACAGATGTTAAAAGCTGTTAAATTCAAAGGAAATATACGATTTTTATTACACTAAATGTCGAAAATTTTGATCGATTTGACACAAGCAAGTGTCCTTGATAATACCCGATTTTAATTTTGGTAATGGCTTAATTATTATAGTTTTTTGAAATTGCTTTGATATCCTCTAGATCATATGATTTAAAATAATCGATTTCTGAAACCGCATGGTATTCTTTTGTTAAAGATTTTAGCTGGACTAATTTTCTACTTTTTGATGAAGAATATCTCTCTTGGCTTGATTTTATAAATGAAAGCTGAAGCGTATCTTTTAAGTTAGGGTAAATGTACTCCACAGTATCCAGATTTAGCTTGTTCCATTTAAATTTATACAAGGAAGCAAGTCCGGGATGATCATAGGTAACACCCCTGATTACTTTTTCTTTTGAATAGAAAGTAGGATTAACAAGTGTTATCTCTTTGCTGAAGGTTTTATTAGCTTTGGAGAGATATAAATCATAAATATTTCTTCTGCAACAACCTGATTCTGGGTACCAATTGACTAAAAAATCTTTTAGCCCATCAGCATTTATATCCTTAATTGAAAATATTGGGAAAGAATAATTTGAATATTTTTTCGTCATCAATTGATTAAAATCTGTACCATCGCTACTATAAATGTATATCCTTGTTTCAAGGTTTGATGCACTCTTGATTAGCAAATTTTTATAGCGCTGTGAAAATAAGTATCCTAACTTAATCTCTACTTTAACGTTATGGTCCAGATGATTATCTTGTGTCGTAGAAAAACTTTTATTAAAGGTGTTCTTTGAATTGGCTTTGATTAGTGTAAATACATGATTTAAAGCAGTATGAAAAAGAGAATCTTGTTTTTTATTCGTAGAATCTATTCTTGCTTTTGATGGGCTATTTATTACTTTGATCTTAAAATGTTTAGTCTGTTTTTTTTGTTTGCATGAAATACAGCACGCTACAAAAATCAAAAGATAAGCTGTTCGGATCACTAAAAATCAAATTTAAAACTATTCCACTTCTCCTTCAAAAACCAATTTGGCTGGGCCACATAAAAACACATTGGTAAATTCCTTACCATCGTAATCAAATTCTATTTTAATATCGCCACCCAAAACTTTAATGGCTGTTTTAATGTGGCCGGTCTGATTTTTATGTTTCGCCATGGCCATGGCTACGGCGGTTACTCCGGTACCACAGGCATAAGTTTCATCTTCAACACCGCGTTCGTAGGTACGCACAAATAAATGATCACCCTTGTCTTCTACAAAGTTTACATTGATACCTTTTTCAGCATAAGTTGCATTGTAGCGAATGTTTTTTCCTGCCGTAAAAACATCAAAGTCTTTTAAATCGCTTTGTAAAGCAACATAATGTGGCGAGCCGGTATTCAATATATAAGCTTCGCCATCTTTGGTAATGGTATCTACATCAATCATTTGTAAATCAACCCATTCGCCATTTTCTGAAATTCTGGCATAATGTGGCCCATCTACTGCCAAAAAGTTTGTTTCGCGGTCGATAATGCCGAGCTGTTTGGCAAATGCAACAATACACCTGCCACCATTTCCGCACATGCTGCCCAGTTTACCATCTGCGTTAAAATAATGCATCTCAAAATCATAATCCTCATGTTTGGTAATGAACATTAATCCATCGGCGCCAATGCCAAATCTTCTGTGGCATAATTGTTCAACTAATTGATTATCAATATTTTTTAACGGACTCATGGTGTGGTCTATTAAAATAAAATCGTTGCCTGCGCCCTGGTATTTAAAGAAATTAATTTTCATGAAAGCTTCATTTTTTAATGCAATATTTGAATTGCAAAAGGTAATAAGCGGTTTGTGTTTTTTAATTTAACATTTTTTAACACAAAACTAAGTGCTTTGAGGATACAAATATCGTTTATATGGTATTAAATTTGAATAAACTTACAAAAGAAAATTTGAGCAGATAAAAACTGCCTGAGCATTCTGCTTAAATCAAAGTGAAAATGCTCTCGCAAATAATAACATTTAACAAATGAATATTATAAGCTAACCAAACAATTAGCTAGCAAATCAGCTTATAATAAATCATGGCTTTAAGAAACAATATATAAACACATGAAACCATTAAAAGCTATCTAAATTAAAAGCAACGTTCAGCTTTTAATAGCTTCATGGCCATTAAAAAACAATATATAAACACATGAAAAAAATATTAGGCATTACCGTGTTGGCTGCTTTTATAGGTGGGGCAGCAGCAATTGGAGGTTACAAACTATTTGAGCGTAACCAAACAGGCAGTACAATTACTGAAAAACAGAATTTATACTTCGCCAATAATCCGCTTAAGGTATCATCAGCGGGAACGACAGATTTTACGCAGGCAGCAGCAGTAGTTGCACCTGGTGTGGTTCACATTAAAACCACGTATGCGGCACAAAGTGGCGGTGGCAGAAGTTCGTCTCCATTTGATATGATGGAAGATTTCTTTGGTGGTGGTGGCCGTCAGATGCAACGCCAGCCCAGAGCGGCATCGGGTTCTGGTGTAATTATCAGTCAGGATGGTTATATCGTAACCAATAACCACGTAGTAGAAAATGCAGAGAAGGTTGAAGTGGTTTTAACAGACAGACGTAAAGTAGAGGCGAAAGTAATAGGCCGTGATCCGAATACAGATTTAGCTTTAATTAAAGTAAATGCAACTGGCTTACCTGTAGTAAAAATGGGTAACTCAGATAATGTGCAGGTTGGAGAATGGGTTTTAGCCGTTGGTTTCCCGTTAGATTTAAATACTACGGTAACGGCTGGTATTGTAAGTGCGAAAAACCGTAGCATTGGTATTATTGGTCGCGAGCAACAAGGCAATGAAATTACAGAAGAGGAATATCGCGAATACCAACGTACGGGTAAAAGACCAGATCGTCCGGCAAATACGAGTATCGAATCATTTATCCAGACAGATGCTGCCATTAACCCAGGTAACAGCGGTGGTGCCCTTGTAAATGCAAACGGCGAATTGGTAGGTATTAACTCAGCTATCGCATCGCAAAGCGGGTATAACCAGGGTTATGGATTTGCAATTCCGGTTAACCTTGCCCGTAAAATTGTTGATGATTTTATGAAATATGGCTCAGTTAAACGTGGTTATATCGGTGTTAACTTTGTGCCGTTAAGTGGTGAGGAAAAACCTGAAGGCATTAAAACTAATGAAATCAGTGGTTTATATGTGAATGATGTGGTTGCGGGTGGCGGTGCTGCTGCGGCAGGTATCAAATCGGGCGACGTAATTAAAAAAGTTGACGGTGTTGTAATCAATGATTCGCCTGATCTTCAGGAAAGAGTTGGCCGTTTAAACCCAGGCGATAAAGTTAAATTAACGGTGTTACGCGATGGTGCACTTAAAGATTATAGTGTAACGTTAAAAGGCGAAGCCAGTGTTGGTTTAACTGCGAAAAATGCAACAAGCAAAGGTGCTGAGGTTTCTAAATTAGGTGCAACTTTTGCTCCGGCTACTCAGGCACAAAAATCGAAATATGGCATTAACAGTGGTGTTGTAGTGACTTCTGTAACCACAGGAAAAGCTTTTGATAATATTGGAGTTGAAAAAGGTTTAATTATTACCAAAGTAAATGGACAACCTGTAAATTCTGTAGCTGATGTGCAAAAAGCATTACCTTTAGGCAGAAACAACATGGTGAGCATTTCGGGTGTTGGCGAGCAAGGTTCGTATAACTACAGCTTCCCAGCACAGTAGTTGATTTGATAAAAAATAGTTTTAAAAGCGTCCCGATATAAAAATCGGGACGCTTTTTTTTAATCCTGATGGATCGGTTCGTGATTAGCATGGCAGGCGTCTGCACATTCTTCGCAGGCAACAGCGCATTGTCTGCAGTGTTCATGATCGTGTTTGCCGCATTCAGCCGCACAAAGTCTGCATATTTCTTCGCAGAGCAATAAATATTGGTGCCCGATAATTGAATCTCTTTGCAACAATCTGGCTGCCTGAGTACAAATATCTGCACAATCCCTATCGAGTTTAATGCAATCAATCATCATGTTGATGTCTTCCTCTTTTAAGCACGACGATGCACAGTGTTCGCAAGCCAGTGCGCAATCTAGTAAAGCCTGGATCAGACCATAGTTGTTTCTCGTTTCCATATCGTTAAAGATTTTGGTTATAAATGTTTTGTATATTAATAACCTGCTGGAATTTAAACTGTTTTAAAAAAAATAGAATTGGGGCTGATCCAGATTCCATCGTATGACGTCTGCGTTCAGAATGAGAGTTTTCCACTAATTCCATATGTTAAAATATCTTAAATAACAGGTTGTTCAGCCAATTCTTTGTACTCAAACCAATATTCATTCGTTTTTCATAATCAAGATTTAGTTTCGCTATTTACCGATTGGTATTCAGCGTTTACCGATGCCCTGTAAATTATTTTTATTTATTGTTCCATATTTGAATCAGCAACAAAAAACCGAATATTATGGCTTTAGCTCGTATTAACCTCAGCGTAAAACAATATTTCAATTTCATGTGCAGAACAGATTTTGAAAGAAGGATATTTCATGATACGTACAAAGAATTTCAAAAAAGATCAAAAATATATAGTCTGGACCACCATCTCCATACCTTTTCACAAATGCAACAGGCTAACGGAAAGGCAAACTCGCTGCACCAAAAACTTCAATATTCAGTAATGAATACCCTGGAAGCATTAGAGCATAAAATACCCGTTTTGAACGATATTGAAGATCATCCGATTCTTTTCGATTGGGCCGAATTACATATTTACACTTCCGACCTCTTAAATAAAGCCGCACATGTAGTTTCGATCACCTATAACAGTCCGAAATTAATTTTACACGAAATCATTGGTGATTTGCTGGTCTTAAGCTATAATGATAAAATGCACGAAACATTAGTCATAAAGATTACAGATAACCTGATAGTCAATTATGAGCAACGCGAAAGCCTGGTTTATAGTTAACTTAATCTTAATTTCTTTCCGGATGCTCATCCATAATAAATAGCGGAAGTAGGTAACTTTCTGCTTGCTGGTCTTTACTTTTTCGGGCAGAAAAGCAGAAGGGAGGGACCGTTTTGAATGTATTTTTTGGGTAAAACTCAGCTCCTGATGAATTAAATCGGGCCGCTAAACAGGGCTTAAAGGGCAAATAGTCAATATATTTAGCATTTATTTATATAATAAAAAATAAAAAATTGATTTATAGGTATTTAACTCTATCTTTGAAACAAATTAAAATACAATATAATGCAACAAGGAACAGTAAAATTTTTTAATGAAACTAAAGGTTTCGGATTTATCACTCCATCTAATGGCGATGCCGAAATTTTTGTTCATGCTTCAGGCTTAATCGATAACATTCGCGAGAATGATACCGTAAACTACGATGTAGAAGAAGGTAGAAAAGGCCTAAACGCGGTAAATGTTAAAGTAGCTTAAGAAAACTCAAACACATAAATCGTAAAAAGTCCCGATGCAAATCGGGACTTTTTTTGTGGAACCAACTTTTGGATTGTCGGTGCCCACACTTATCTGCCTGCCAAATTTTTACTGATCTCGTCGTCAACAAAATCTAAAGAAAGATCATTGTTGGTTAGTACAGTGCCGTTTTTATCCACTAAAAAGAAGTAAGTAACATTATAATTGCTCAGATTTTTTGCATTGGGCGATTTCGCTCCCATTAAATCTGAGTATTGTGGCCAGGTTAAGTGGTCATCCTTGATTACATTTATCCACCAGTCTCTTTTCTTATCGAATGATACCCCGATAAATTCTACGTCTTTATTTTTATACTTTTCGTATAGCTTAACCAGTACCTGATTGTTTTTTCTGCTTTTTCCGCTATAAGAAGTCCAGCAGATAATCAGGTTTACCTTTTTAAGCACACTCAGGGCGAATTTTTTTCCTTCCGGATTTTCTCCTTCAATGCCGGGCATTTTACTTCCGGCCATCATCTGGTTAGCCTGTTTAATCTCTTCTAAAAGATTTTTGCCCTTTTTGCTTTCCTGAATATCCTTGTCTAAGCTGTTAAAAATGGATAAATAAGTTTTGGGTTCCGAATCTGCCCTGCCGAGTTGTTCTAATAAAAAGAGGCTGTGCGCAGAACCGGGATATTTTTTAGCAAAAGCCTTTATGATGTCCATTTGGAGCAAGATTTTTTTCTCTCTCCAACGGTCTGCATTTTTTGCCTTTTCTATAATGTTGCTTCTTGAGGCCTGGTCGAATTCCAATTCAGCGATATCCAAACTGTCGAGCAGATTTTTGCTCATCTTGTCTTTTAGTTTATAGAAGTCAAGAAATTGTTCACCCTCTTGAGTTGGAACACTTTTTAGAGGATACGAATTGATGTTTTTTGCGTCAAGAGTGCCTTTGAAGTCGCCTTTGTCAAGATAGAAATAATATTCTCCTTTGCGATTGCCATCCTCGGTTTTCAAAGTAGCATAACCTTTTATTGGAATGTTGATTTTAAAAGTCTGATTGCTGTTGGTGATGTTTTCAACTTTCAGTGTCTCGCCCTTTTCAGCGCTTTGGATGGTGATCACGGCATTAGGGCCAAAGTTTTTGGTTTCGAGGTTAAATGTAGCAGGAGCTGGGTCGCAAGCAGATAAGAAACCTGCTAATAAAGTAAGTAAGTAGAGCTGTTTTTTCATGTTAATAATTTGACAGAGCAATATAACGAAAAGATTAGTTATGTTTTAATGAAAATAAATTCAAATCAATCTTTTTATCATTAAGAAGTTGAGTTAGTTAAGAAGAAAATTATTATTTTAGTTATGGTAAATAGTTTCTTAATGATCCGATTTATCTAATCATACCCTAATTCTGAGTGCTTGATTAATATGTAGAGTGCATCTTCTTATTTTAATTATTTAGGGAATGACTAAAAAAGAGGTTACACAATTATCCTATGAAATAACAGGATTAGCAATTAAAGTTCATAAAGTTTTAGGGCCAGGCTTATTAGAGCACATATATGAACGTTGCTTAAAATATGAGTTGGAAAAAAATGGATACGCTGTTTCTCAACAGTTTGAATTGTCCATCATGTATGACAATTTAGAGATGGATTTAGATTTACGGCTGGATCTATTCGTTAATAATTGTGTAGTAATAGAAATAAAAGCAATCTCTAATATTTTACCCGTTCATCAGGCACAACTATTAACCTATATGAAACTTCTTAATGCTCCCCAGGGGTTGTTGATTAACTTTTTTACAGATAATATTACCAAGAGTATAGTGCCACTGGTTAATGATTATTTTAAAATTTTGCCAGATGAGTGAAATATTAGAAGTCATTGATTATTGAATCTTAATGCCCTCAATTTCTTAATGGTAAAGCTGTTTGCCATAATAGTTTTTTTTGGTTAATGCCAATATGAAACCTTAAATAATCCCATAATCTTTCAATTATTTCCGAATATGCTTTAGAATGTTTCTAAATAAATGTTTTATCGTTGTTTTGTCATATTCGTTTATAAATTAAACTCATAATTAGATACTTTTGCAAGAAATTTAGATATAAATCCTAATCAAATGAGTGGTTTCGGAAATGCATTTTCTTCTTCTATCGGGAAGAAATTCATCATGGGTATTACAGGTTTGTTCCTGATACTTTTTTTAATTGTACACTGCGGTATTAATGCTTTAATTTTTATTAGCGACGGTGGTTTAACATTTAACGTAGGCGCACATTTTATGGCCACTAACTGGATTATCCGGGCTGGCGAGATTGTGTTGTTTATTGGTTTGCTTGCGCACATTTTTCAGGCGTTACGTTTAACGTTGCAAAATCAAAAAGCACGACCTGTTAAATATGCCGTAAACGATGGTAAGGCAAACAGTAAATGGTATAGCCGTTCTATGGGCTTGCTGGGTACACTTTTGCTGATCTTTCTGGTGGTTCACCTAAAAGATTTTTGGGTAGTTTCTCGTTTTACAGGAATCCCAACGGTTGATGCCAACGGACATGAAGATCTTTATGCGGTAATGAAAGAAAAATTTCAAGATCCGGTAAGGGTTGCCGTATATATTTTGGCTATGTTTTCTTTATGCTACCACTTATTGCACGGTTTTGCTTCGGCATTCCAAACATTAGGATGGAACCACTCAAAATATAACGGTATCATTAAAGGAGCTGGCGTTTGGTATTCGGTTATTATTTCGATCCTTTTCGCAGCCATGCCGATTGCAGTTTATTTCGGTCTTATTCAATAATTTTTAGCACAAAAGATATGTCAGATATTAATTCAAATATTCCAGAAGGCGAATTAACCAGCAAATGGACAAAATATAAGTCTTCTGTGCCTTTGGTTAACCCATCGAACAAAAGAACTATTGAAGTAATCATTGTAGGTTCGGGTTTAGCAGGTGCTTCGGCAGCAGCTACTTTGGCTGAGATGGGTTACAAAGTAAAATGTTTTTGTTTTCAGGATTCACCGCGTAGAGCACACTCAATCGCTGCTCAGGGTGGTATCAATGCAGCAAAAAACTATCAGAATGATGGTGATAGCGTTTATCGCCTTTTCTATGATACGATTAAAGGTGGCGATTACCGTGCCCGCGAAGCCAATGTGCATCGTTTGGCCGAAGTAAGTGCCAACATTATAGATCAGTGTGTGGCACAAGGTGTGCCTTTGGCCCGCGAATATGGTGGTTTGTTAGATAACCGTTCATTTGGTGGTACACAGGTACAACGTACTTTCTATGCTGCAGGTCAAACTGGTCAACAGTTATTATTAGGTGCGTATTCTGCTTTAGAGCGCCAGATTGGTATGGGTAAAGTAGAAATGTATACCCGTCATGAAATGCTTGAGGTGGTTAAAATCGATGGCAAAGCACGTGGTATTATCGCCCGTAACTTAATCACAGGAGAAATCGAACGTCACTTTGGTCATGCGGTGGTATTAGGAACAGGTGGTTACGGTAACGTATTCTATCTTTCTACCAACGCCATGGGAAGTAATGTTACAGCGGCCTGGAAAGCGCACAAGCAAGGTGCTTATTTTGCAAACCCATGTTATACGCAGATCCACCCAACCTGTATCCCTGTTTCTGGCGATCACCAATCTAAATTAACCCTGATGTCTGAGTCGTTACGTAACGATGGACGTATCTGGGTTCCTAAAAAGAAAGATGATAACCGTAAAGCTTCAGAAATTCCTGAAGATGAAAGAGATTATTATTTAGAGCGCCGTTACCCTGCTTTTGGCAACCTGGTTCCGCGTGATGTGGCCTCTCGTGCTGCAAAAGAGCGTTGTGATGCTGGTTATGGTGTAGGGGCTTCTAAATTAGCCGTATACCTGGATTTTAAAGCCAATACAGAACGTTACGGTAAAATCGAAGCTTCTAAATCAGGTAACCACAATCCGGATAAAGAAACCTGTATGCGTTTGGGTACTGAGGTAATCAAAGCTAAATATGGTAACCTGTTCGACATGTATGCGCAGATTACTGGTGAGAATCCTTACGAAACACCAATGCGTATCTATCCTGCGGTTCACTATACCATGGGTGGTTTATGGGTTGATTATAACTTAATGACATCTGTACCAGGTTTATATTGTACAGGTGAGGCTAACTTCTCCGATCACGGTGCTAACCGTTTAGGTGCATCTGCTTTGATGCAAGGTTTAGCTGATGGTTATTTCGTTCTACCTTACACTATTGGTGCTTACTTATCAAAAGAGATTTCGGTAAAAGCAATTCCTACTGATCACCCGGCCTTTGTAGAGGCTGAAGAAAGAGCAGTTGGTATTTTAAATACACTGATAAATATTAAAGGAACCAAATCGGTAGATCATTTCCACAAACGTTTAGGCCACATTATGTGGGAGAAATGTGGTATGGCCCGTAACGAAAAAGGTTTAAACGAAGCGATTCAGGAAATCAGGGCTTTACGTGCTGAGTTTTGGAGTGATGTTCGTGTACCTGGAACGGCTGATGAGTTAAACACCGAATTAGAAAAAGCCGGCCGTGTTGCTGATTTTATCGAGCTGGGCGAGTTGATGTGTATTGATGCTTTAAACCGTAACGAAAGTTGTGGCGGTCACTTCCGTGAAGAGTATCAGACAGAAGAAGGTGAAGCCCTACGTGATGACGAGAACTATGCGTACGTAGCCGCCTGGGAATTTAAAGAAGGTGTAAACTTCGAACTTCATAAAGAAGAACTGAAGTTTGAAAATATTAAAGTAGCACAAAGAAGTTATAAATAGTGATGCGCATTGCGTTAAGCGTTAAACGGTTATTCGCCGAACGCCAAACGCTAACCGCTTACCTAAAACCTCAATATCATGAGTACAGGAAATATGAACTTAACGCTAAAAGTTTGGCGTCAAAAAAATAACAATGCCAAAGGTGCTTTGGTAGATTATAAATTGGCCGATATTTCACCGGATATGTCTTTTTTAGAGATGTTCGATGTATTAAACGAACAATTAATTAACAAAGGTGAAGAGCCGGTTGTATTCGACCACGATTGCCGCGAAGGAATTTGCGGAATGTGCTCGATGTTTATCAACGGCCGTCCACACGGACCAAAAGATTTGGTTACTACCTGCCAGTTGCACATGCGTTCTTTCAAAGATGGTGATACCATTGTGGTTGAGCCTTGGAGAGCAGCAGCTTTTCCGGTAGTAAAAGATTTAACGGTAGATCGTTCTGCCTTTGATAGAGTTATCGCTGCTGGTGGTTTTATTTCGGTAAACACCGGTAACGCGCAAGATGCGAACAACCTGCCAATCCCTAAAATGCAGGCAGATGCGGCTTTCGAGGCGGCAGCTTGTATTGGTTGCGGTGCTTGTGTGGCAACTTGTAAAAATGCTTCAGCCATGTTATTCGTATCGGCTAAGATCTCTCAGCTGGCATTGTTGCCACAAGGACAGCCGGAGCGTTACCGCAGGGTACAGAGCATGGTTGCGCAAATGGATGCTGAAGGTTTTGGTAACTGTACCAATACCGGAGCTTGCGAAGCTGAATGTCCTAAAGGAATCTCTTTGGAAAACATTGCCCGTATGAACCGTGATTTTGCTTCTGCAAAATTTATTTCAGAAGAAACCGTTTAAAAAATATACTGTGCACCCAGTTTAACAGCTGGGTTCTTGAGCCTCCACATTGTGGGGGCTTTTTAGTTTTTGGTGCCTGCATAACCATTTATATCCAAATCAATCCGCGATTATCATGCTAAATTTATATTTCTTTTGGGCATGCATGGTCTAACTTTTGTTATAAACCAGGAATAATAATGAATTAAATTTTAATAATTTATGAGCAAGCCCGGGATTAAAACGGATACACATTTAACATTTGCCAGCCCTTGTGAAAACATATGAAACTTCAGATTTTAAAACCGAAACCTTGCACAACAAAGTTGCCCCGAAATAAAAGTTTGCGAAAGTTGTAATAATCTTATGTTTGCATATTAAAATTTTACGTTATTAGAAATTTTATTCTGTAATATTTGCATATACATTAAAATTTTTCTAAATTTAGTCCTCCGAGACAGGAGAGAAAACATAAAACCCCGGCAATTTTGCTGGGGTTTTGTGTTTGGAGCGCATTCATATAATCTGTTTTTACTTCAGGGCGAAATTAATAGCGATGTTATATTTTACCCTTACAGGCACTCCGTCTTGTAAGGCAGGATTCCAGCGTGGCGACTTGTTCAATACCCTTAATGCTTCTTTATCCGTTTCTGCTGATAGGCTTCTAATGATCTGAATATCGCTTAAAGCACCATTTTTTTCGACTATAAAAGAGGCGAATACCTTGCCTTTTGTCTTATTCCGCTGTGCTGCTTCCGGGTATTTAATTTCGTGACTTAAGTATTGATAGAAATTTGAAATTCCACCGGGGAAAGCCGGTTGTTTTTCAACGGACACAAAATCATAAACTTTATCCGAGTTATTCTGTGCTTTAGCCAAATTATAACACATGGCAATGCCCATTAGGGCTAAAAAGATTAGCTTTCTCATTCGTTTTTTAATTAAAGGTTTAATTATTTAGTTTTTCTTCTGGGTGGGCTTAGATTTTTTTGTGGTGATAATTATTACCCCATTTTTACCCTTATCGCCATACAATTTTAGTGAAGCCGAATCTTTGAGCACCGTTATTGATTCGATGGATGCTTCATCTAAGTTAGGGTCAGTAACTTCTTTCCCATCCACAACATAAAGTAGCTTTGCCCTGGCATCAAAATCTCTGTTTAGTAAATATCTTCTTTCTGAAGGTGTATCAATATTAGGTATTGACGGGCGTATACTGAATCCAGGTACTTTACCCTTTAATTGAAGTTCGTCAGGTTTAACGGGCTTGTTTTTAAGCCCATAACCGACTGCATTATTTTTGGTTTTAATTTCGATCACACCTGCTAAACCATCAGTACCATATTTACTTAGTGCCGTATTATCTTTATAAATACTAACAGATTCAATATGATCAGGATTTATTTCGTTTAAAGCCGCGTTTCCCCTGATGTACTGTTTGTTTCCGTCTATAACAATCAAAGGCTCTAACGCATCAGTAGCCCGTACGCCTCTTATTGTAATTTTGCTTGCTTTAGTGCTGTCTGCTTTTTGTGCAAAACCAACTAAACTGAAGCACATGATGATGGTAAAGCTGAGTATTGTTTTCATATGGGATATTGGTTAGAATTTCCTTTTGAGATCGAAGAAATTAGTGTTTTTATCTATGGCAAGCTCTTTTTCATCAGGATTGCGGAAAATGTTATTTTTTGTTTTGCTGGTAATTACAATTGCCCCAGCTTTAGCTCTTGGTCCATACAGATCTGTGGCTGCCTGGTCTTTTAAGACAGAAATTGATTCGATGTTATTTGGGTTTATAGCGCTTAATTGGCTATTGTTTGGTAACCTCACGCCATCTAAAATGATCAGTGCTTCTTGATTAACACCATCTCTAAGGGTAATCCGGTTGGTAGGTATACTGCTTGTTTTAGTTTCTTTTACAGGGTCGTTGAGTGTGAAATTAACATTGATATTGTACTTTACTCTTACGGCTAGGCCATTCTGGATGCCTGGGTTCCATTTTGGCGATTCTTTTATAACCCTCATCGCTTCTTCATCAGTGCCCATTCCTAAACCCCGTGTGATGTGGATATCTGATAAAGAACCATCTTTTTCAACCACAAAACTGAGAAAAACTTTGCCTTGTACATTATTCTCCAGTGCCATTTTTGGATACTTAATGCTGCCACTCAAATATTTATAGAATTTGGTTATACCACCCGGAAATTCTGGCTGTTTCTCAATCGAAACGAAATCATATACTTTATCTGTATTTTCGGATTTAATAACGGTGGTTTCTGCTTCGGCGGTTTTAGGAAGATAAGAAATGATGTTAATCTTATTCAGATTTACATATCCGCCTGATTCAGGTAATAATTTATTCTTAAACTCTTCTGAAGATTCTGGAATTTTAAAACTTACCGTTAAAGCATATTTGCCATCAGCTACCGTTTTAAATCCTTTGTAAGATAAAATTGCTTTCATCACCTCTTCATCACAGCCTGCCCCGAGTTCTACATTTGATGTAATATTGGTAACCCTGCCACCTTTTAAATTAAATTTTATCTGCGAATTACCTTGTACCTCATCACTGCTGGCTGTCCCTGGATATTTAATATTTCTTAATAAAAACTGATAAAATCCTTTCCAGTTTGCATCTGTCTTGCCATCAACCGAAATTTTAGGTGCTACCATTATCTTCTCCGGTGCAGTAACCATGTTTTCAACAATCTCGATTGGTTTCTCTAAAGGGATCTGATCGGTAATGGATAATAATTTTTCATTTTTACGAACAGTGGCCGACGAAAACACAATGAGTAAGGCAAACAGGGGAATAAAAATTCCATACTTCATAATAGCGATCTTTTTAGACCGCTCTTTATGAAGCATGAAAATTCTTTTTTTGATCAATGATTTATCTAAAAAGCCATTGGTTAAGGTATTTGGTGAAATACCAAACGACTTACTTAATAATAACATGGCATATTCAGCTTTATCACCCTGAAATTCGGCGGCTAGTTCATCAGCTAAAAACTCGTGGATATTTTTAATGGCTTTTTTATAAAGGTATATAACCGGGTTTAACCAGGTAATAATGCCTATGATTTCGAAAAACAAAATATCTGCTGTATGCCATTGTTTGATGTGTGCTTCTTCATGAATATCAATCACATCCATTTGTGGTAATTCCTGATCAATTACTTTTTTGCCAAAAAAGGAGAAAGCTGAACCAGCTTTATTTACATTAATGAGTTTTTTAACTGCAAATAAGTTAAATACCAATCTACCTAAGAAGAACAAAATACCTGCGCAATAAATATAAACGAATGCATTTCCCCAGTTAAAACCGGTATTATGCTCTGTTACAATTGTTGCCTGTGCTAATACGGCTTCCCAATTAACTGAAGTATAAACCTGTTGCGCCGCTTTCTGCTCCGTTAGCCATTCTAAACGGATAAAAGGTATGCATAACGACAAAACTCCCGCAGCCACTAAATAAATGCGGTTTAAAGTGAAGTAGGTCTCCTTATCTAACAGTAATTTGTAAAAACCGAAAAAAACAATTAAGTATAAGTTCACCTGTAATAGGTAGTGGGCAAAACTCATTTTGGCTTATGTTTAATTTTGTTAATCATTTTTAAAATTTCATCAACATCACTTAAATCCAGTTTTTCTTCTTTAACGAAGAAAGAGAACATACTCTCTACCGAATTCTCGAAGTAATTGCCCAGCAGTTTTTCTGTTGCATGGCGTTTATATTCTTCTCTGCTGATTAACGGATGATATTGGTGGGCCTTACCGAAGGCTTCGTGGCCAATAAAACCTTTGGTTTCTAAAATTCTAATAATGGTTGATACCGTATTGTAGGCAGGTTTAGGGAGGGGTAGCTCATCAATCACTTCTTTGACGAATGCTTTTTCCAATTGCCATAAAACCTGCATAATCTGTTCTTCGGCTTTGGTTAAATCTTTAATTTCCATAATAGTTAATAATAATAAGGATGATAGCAAATAAATTGCCTTAACTAAAGTTAAAACTAATTAGTTAGTTATCCAAATTTTATTTAATAAATTATCAGAAAAAATTAATGCGCGAAATCCTTTGTTCTGCTTTAGGACTTTTCTCAGCAAAAAGCAATAAGACTTTATTATTTAATTTGTTGTATTACAGTGTTTTGTGTTGCTTTGTTGTGGGGGAGCTTAGATCGTGATCAGGTTGTTTTTGATACCATATACCACTAATCCGGTGCGCGATTTAATATTCAGTTTGGCAAAAAGAGATTCGCGATAGTTATCTACAGTGCGCGGACTAACATTCATGAGGTCTGCAATTTCCTTATAAGTAAGTTCTGTGCTGCAATATTGTAAAAATGTAAGTTCCCTTGCGGTGAATACAGGCTTTTGATCGCTGTCTTTCAGTGCCACCAAAAGTCTTCCCGATACCAGTTCGTTTACATAAAAGCCTTTATCTACAATTACTTTAATGGCAGTTAGCAGATCGGATGGTGTTGATTCTTTAAGCATGTATCCTCCGGCGCCTGCTTTAAGCATTCCAATAATCGCTTTTTCATCTTCAAGCATACTTAAGGCAAGCACATGTACATGCGGATGATTTGTTTTAACCCATTTGGTTGCTGCAAAGCCGTCCATTACAGGCATATTGATGTCCATTAGTACCAGTTGAACCTGCTGATGGTTGTTCATTTTGGCCTGGAGATCTAATCCGTTTACCGCCTCAAACGTTATATTTATTTCATCAAATTCTTCCAATAGACTTGCCAATCCGGAACGGAAAAGCGTGTGATCATCAACAATAGCGATAGAAATACTTTGTTCTTGCATACAATTAAGGGTATGGAACTTCTATTGAGATGGAAGTGCCCTCGCCTGGAGCCGAATTTAATATTAATTTTCCATTGATCATCTCAATTCTTTTATAAATAGAATTTAAGCCCATCCCTGATTTTTTTGATTTAATTTCTTCAGGCTCAAAACCAACTCCATTTTCTGCAATTCTCAGGTATAAAATATTGTCTGCCAGGTGTGAATCGATCTGGATACAGGTTGCCTGGGCATGTTTGATGATATTATTGATAACTTCCTGTAATAAACGAAGAATGATCAAATCCTTATCTGGTGATGCAATTTGCAGATCAACAAGCAGGTTGTTAATCTTTAATTCATAAGTACCAGCTTTATTCAACCAGTTAATTTCCTGATCGATGGCATGGCCAAGGCCATTTTCGACCAGCTGCTCTCCATGTAATAGTTTAGCCAACTCCCTTAGTTCTTTAATGGATTTATTAACAAGTGCCAATGAATTGTCGATTTTCTTCCTGGCTTTTTCGCCATCATTTAAGTTTACAGAATTTAAGGTGAGTGTGGTAAGGCTGAGTAACTGGCCAACGTTATCATGTAATTCTGTGGCGATACTCTGCATGGTTTGGTCTTGTACTTCAACCCGGGTTTGAAGCATTTCGGACTCAAATTTTTGCTGCATATTCTGTTTTTCCAATACATGATTCTTTTTATGCCGATTGTACGATCGGATGTATAAAATCAAAAACACAGGTACAAGCAGGAATATTAGTGTTGAAATGGCAACTAAGATTGCAATTTTTGCTGTTTCATTCTGCATATAAAGGAATATAACCAAAAACTATATAAAATAAGGTTTAATACGATGTAAATACAATATCTTAAGGTATAATAACTTATAATCTTAACGGTAAACAATCCATCAAAGATGTTCGACATGGTGCTACCAAAGTAGTAAAATAAAACGCCTGTTACCCACCAAAATTGGGGATGTGTTTTGATCTCGATAAAGTGTTCGTCTTTTAACAATAAATAATAATAGTACAGACAATAAAGTGTGAAAAGGACCGACATCACACTAATGGTAATCGTATTTAGATCGGTAAAGGGATGGGTGATAAAAAAGCTAAAGTATAATAAGTACACAATACCCGAACCTATAATAAATATAGGTTTGGGATTGGTATACTCTTTTAAGCAATGGTAAAGGCCATATAATATTGTGCTGATTTCAAAAAATATAAAAATATTAAAGAGCCATAAATTGTGTATACTTCTTATTGCAAAATAAGTCACTGCTTCTTCAGTAACCAATGCAACGGCCAAATAACAGGTAATTACTTTCCCAAAGGCATTTTTATCTTTCCATATTGTAGCAATGGCAACTATTAAGCAGATCAGCTCTGCTATAAATATAGAAGATAAATACCTCATTATTTATAAATCTGTTCCTCCACACATATCAGGGCAGCCCTGCCCTCGGTTTCCAATATCATCAAGATTATCCTGGTGTTCGTCGTCATTGCTTTCAGCTGGAGTAGTTGGAACCAGTAATAAGGTGTTTCTACCTGTAGATCCACTTTTTACACCTTCAGGCAAAACATCGGTATATTGCGCAAAATAAAGCCTTAACCCATCATATTTTCCTTCGCTCATTGCTTTTGCAATTTCTAAGATCTGTTCTGCCGGAAACCATACTGCTTTGGTGAAAGATTGTGGAAACTTTCTTGCTTCTACGGCATAGGCATCAACCATGGCCTGCGCAACCTTCTTATCGATAGGTTCCGAATTTAATTTTTGACTCATAAATTTATTGTTTGATTTTCTCTAAAAATCGATAATAATTCGGAGTAAAGCAACATTTAGATTAATTAAGCGAGAATCCAATTCTAAACTGATGTTTTATTTCAAAATTTAGATTGAATCAAAGCCAAATTGGATAAAAAAAATGAGCCCAACTTTGAATCGGGCTCATGAATTATTGTATTCTTTCTCTCTTAAAGTGGATAGCTGCCAAATATTATGTTTAAATTGTTATAACATCCATTCCACTAACAGTCATTGATGGTGGGCAAATGTCTCCTCTATTTTCTAGGTATACTTGGTTTTTTGTGGATTTAAATGTAAAAGCAGTAGTTGCTTTCAGCTTGTTGGTTTTAGGTGTAGATTCAAAATAATCGGTTTTGGGAATTCCATCGACGTTTTTCGTAATTGAAAAAATAAGAGTGTCTAAGTTTTTATAGTTTTCTGGCACTTTCTTGCCATATGGAAGTTCATTGATCTGACTAATTATTTCTTCATTATATCTTCCAAAATGGATTCTTAATCCATCACCGCCGTGTTCAATAATGTTTTGCGCTAATTGAAGAATTTGACTAGCAGGGAACCAAGCAGATTCTGTATAACTACCTCGTGGTAGAACTTGGTTGTTTTTATATGCCGCTGTCATTTGCTTAGCAATGTCTAATGTAAGTGAATTAGAGACTCCTTCCTCTAATTTTTCATTTGATTTGATTAATTCACTAGAAATTCCTTCTATTTCAATCAGGTCTTTTCTCAACAACTGATTCGTTTGGTTTTCCACTTCATCAGTCAGAGCATTGGTTTCAAGTTCTTTTATCATAATTTAAAAATTTAAGTTATTCATAAATTTATATAATTCAACTGAATTTACCTAATCCTAAAATAATCAAAAATACCGTAAAAATACCCTTTTATTTAGGGTTTTTTGTGCTAACACCCAATTACGGCCTACCACTACTTTTGGTATACAATAGCAACTCAATAATTTGTTATTGTAAACAATGAATACGGTCTATCCTATGAAAACAAATATTTTGGACTTATTTTAAAATAAGTCTGTTTTTATCAAGGCTTGATTATTAGAAACATTAACCATTTAATTCTTTCAAAATGATAAATAATATCCTACTACAGGAAAATCATAGTTCGATTAGCGAAAGGGAGGTCGAAATTGTACACCTGTTATCAATGGGTTACAACAGTAAAGAAATTGGTGAAATGCTTTTTATCAGCGAGCATACAGTTAATACGCACCGGAGAAATATGGTAAGAAAACTTGATCTTAAAAATTCTTACCAATTAATTGTTTGGGCGTTTAAAGAAAGAATATTATCTCTTTAGAGATTTTAAAATATACCATAACCTCTCACTTTTAAACAATATAGCCTGCTATTTGATACTAAAGTCAAATCAGCAGGCTTTTGTTTATACTGTATTTTGGTTTAAGGTCTTGCGGGTTGTGGGGCAGGTAGTTCTTTTCTTGGAATCTGTCCCTCGCGCTGCGAAGTATTATAAACAAAAGAAGCAATAATGGTTGCTGCTTGTTTTAAATCATCCTCAACAAGTCTATCATAAGTATCCATATTGCTATGGTGGGTACGGGTATTGTAATCGGCAGGATCCTGAATAAATTGGAAACCCGGGATGCCTATTGCATCAAAGGCCTGGTGGTCAGTACCGCCTGTGTTATTGATCGTGATGGTGGTTGCGCCAAGATCGTTAAATGGGGTTAACCAACTTTGGAAAATCGGACCAGCCGCTGCATTGCCTTGTAAATAAACACCGCGGATTTTTCCTGTTCCGTTATCGAGGTTGTAATAAGCTGATATTTTTTTCTGATCTGGCGTTAATACCATAGTTTTCGGATCGCCAAAGTGTTTTGCTACATAACCCCTTGAGCCAAATAAACCTTGCTCTTCTGAGCTCCAAAGTGCAATACGGATGGTGCGCTTTGGTTTAAAATCTATCGCTTTTAAAATACGCATGGCTTCCATCATTACCGTAGAACCTGCCGCATTATCTGTTGCACCAGTTGCCGCATGCCACGAATCGAAGTGCCCGCCAATCATTACCACTTCATCTTTTAGTTTTTTATCTGTCCCAGGTATTTCGGCAATTACGTTATACCCTTGAGTATCCTGGTCGTAAAAAGAGGTTTTGATATCGGCTTCAACTTCTACAGGCTTGCCAGCGCGTAAAAGGCGCAATATATGCAAGTAATCTTCTGCTGCAACTTCAAGTTCAGGTGATACTGGTTTTGCGTCTAAAGCATAAGAAGCACCGTTGCTGGTGAAAAAGGTCCCCTGTCCTCCACGGGCATAAGTTAAAATTAAACCTACTTTCTCTTCAACCAACATGGCACTCATTGCCGCACGGATTTCGCGCATTTTCGCCATCTGCGCCATTCTATCGGCCATTGGTCCCCCGGCCGGGCGTTGTCTTGGGCCTGCAGTTTGAGGTTTTGCTGCGGCCATTTGTGCCAATGTAGTATCGGCATAGCGCGAAAAATCAGGTTTAATGCCACTGGTAAGTGGGGTGCCCTGATCCATCATAATGATTTTTCCGGCCAATTTACCTTTATATTTCGCTAAATCGGCAACACTATCGGCCTTGATTAAAATGACCTGCGATTTGATCGGGCCATTTGTGCCAGGTGTCCATGCTTTAGGAGCGGCAATAATGGCGTGATAGTAAGGTAGTGTGGTGGCTGCATAGTATTTATCAATCTGCCAGCCTTTTCCGAAAGTTCCCCATGCTTCGAGGTGCGCATTTTTTAATCCCCAATCGGTTAGTTGTTTCACTGCCCAATCTTGTGCTTTTTTTAATCCCGGAGAGTTTGATAAGCGGGGACCGCTTACATCTGTTAAATTAAAAGCAATATCCATTGCCTTCGAATTTTCTAAACCTTCCTTTCTTATTTTTTGTACTACAGCTGCATCAGGGGTGTCTTGTGCAAGCGCTGAAAAGCACAGGCCAAAGACCAATGCCGTGATTGTAAATCTTTTGATCATTTTATGAATAATTTGGTGGTTGATTTGATCTAAATTACACTTTAAACCACTTCAAATTATTATCCAATGAGATTTTTACATGATTACCTTATCTAAGACAAGAAATTTACAGATTGATACTATTTTATACTCTTTTTGGTTACGATAAAATAGCCTATAATGAAAAGAATAGCCGCATAAATTAAACTTGTCCATATTTCCTGCGTAAAAACCGGAAAATCCAGCGGATCGCCTCCTTTTTTTACCCTGGTCATTTTTAAAGCCAAGGCAGGTAGTGAATAAGGAATCAGATAGGCGTATTTCCAGCCTACATTTGCCGTAATAATGCCCATTATAGTTCCAACAAAACCAATGCCCATCGGTTTAAGAAAATCGCCCCATATCAAACTCAGGATAAACTGTAGCGATAAAATGCCTAATGATGACAGGAAAAGTTTAGCATAAGAGTTGATGAGGATGTTTTGTGGGTTATATTGATTGAAATTATATTTTGGCACCAAAACTTGTAGTAAATGGCCAAAAGCAAAGGTTAAGGAAGCAAAAAGGAATAAACAGATAAATATTAAAAATATTGCATAAAGGTATTTCGCGGCATAAATCGAAAATTTATTTAAAGGCTGAGCAAATAACATTTTCCAGGTATCGTTTTTATGTTCGATATTATTAACTGAAAAAGCCATAAATATGACGTAAAACGGCATGACCAAAAAGCCCATTACGCCTAGTGCTGCACCACTATACTGTGCCCACAATATCATGGGAGGATAATGATTGGCGAGAACTTTTTCGGAACTGGAATAAAAACCAAAAGTGATTAAGCCGCATATGATCAGCGGTAACAATATCGCTGCCCAGAAAGCCAGGGTCTTTCTTGATTTGTAAAATTCTGAAACTAAGGAAATATAAAGAGCGTGCATGTTAGTTTGTTTTAGTAATATCAAGGAATAAGTTTTCAAGATCTTTTCGTTGCTGATAAAGACTGCTCACTGTAAAACCGTTTTGAATGAGTAAAGTATTTAACTCGCCGCTATTTTGCGATGAAGTAAATGGTATAGTAATTACCCTATCGGTTTTTGCCGCAATTTCGTAGCCCGACTTTGTTAAAAAGGAACTTGCACTTTCAATCTTGTCTACCTCGATTTCGAGCATAGGTTTACTCAGTAAATGAAGTTCGTTAATCGTGCCCTGAAATAATAATTGCCCCTTGTTTATAATACCAACATGAGTTGCTGTTCTTTCTATTTCTGCCAATAAGTGGCTTGAAACCAATATTGTTTTTTGATGTTTTGTGGCTAAATCGATCATCAGATTTCGAATCTCAATGATGCCATTTGGATCTAAGCCATTAGTAGGCTCATCCAGTAGTAATAATTCCGGGTCTGAAATTAATGCCTGAGCAATGCCCAGCCGTTGTTTCATGCCTAATGAATATTTATTGGCTTTTTTATTGGCTGCCTCAGTTAAGCCCACCAGGGCCAGCATTTCATCAGCCTTATTTTTTTTAATACCCAGTAGAATACAGCGGTTAATCAGGTTTTCTTTCCCCGTTAAATGACCATAAATGGCCGGTTGTTCTACTAAAGCGCCTATACGTTTAAGGGTCGCTATGCGGTTACTGTTTATTTCTTTACCAAATATAAAAACCTGATCGGATGGCGACTTCAGCAGGTTCAGCAGGATTTTTATGGTGGTTGTTTTTCCAGCCCCATTGGGGCCTAAGAAACCATATATACTGCCTTTTGGTACTTGTAAGGAAAGATCTTTTACAATAACCTGGTTGCCGAAGTTAAAGTTTAAACCTACTGTTTCGATAGCGTAATTACCCATAGTTCTATTTGAAAATAGCACTAACTTGTTTCACAACAGAACCAGATGTTTTGGTTGGTTTTACAACTATTTCTGCATCATTCTGATTGGTGTTAACGGTAAGGGTTAAGATAATCATCATAAATACAGGTAATAATAAAAGTAAAAATGGTGATGTGTTTGCTAACTTTTTCATGATCGATAGTTTTATTTGAGAGGCTGTGAAGTGATCATCAGCCATTACTGCTTGATTGTTTAAGTTGATTGCTGATGATGTTTTCATTTTGTTTTCGTTTTGATGATTCAAAGAAACTCAAGAAAATCAACCTGCTAAAATCTATTATACCAAGTGTTCAAGATTCTAGATCAACAGACATTTTTGGCGTTTGTCGATAAAATTTGCCTATTGGGCCGTTGGTAGAAAAAAAATGCCCGTTGGTAGATTGTGTAAGTAAATCGATAAAACTTTATTTATTTTGGATGCATGAAGTTGATATGCGTCTATTGAACGGATATCTGCTCCATAACCATTTAATATATTTCTAATGAAACAGAGTAAAGGGCCTTTAATATTACATGCTATTTTTTGGACAATTATCTTAATGATTATCGTTGGTGGCAATATATTCGATACCACCAAGCATACGATGAAAGATTATTTTATTAGCTATGTGGTTTATGGTATAATCAATATTTCTATTTTCTACATTAACTATATCTTTTTAATTCCTTCGTTAATCAAAAAGAGAAAAAAATACCTCATATATGTTTTAGCATTCTTATTATTGATTGCCGTATCGGTTGTTGCTAAAACCGCCATCGCAGTATTGTATCCAGATGATGTATTGACTACGGTAAGTGCCAAAGGAAAACGAATGGAAATACCTGTTCACAACTTTGTGATTCTGGTTACATTTTTATCGGGTTTTTTCTTAATCTGTAGCTGCATTATCAAATTTACGATCGATTGGTTTGCAAGCGAAAGGATTCAACGTAACTTAGAAAGTGAGCGCCGTGAAATGGAACTTCAGTTTTTAAAGTCGCAGTTAAACCCTCATTTTCTTTTTAACTCGCTTAATAATATCTATTCCCTGGCTTATCAGAAATCAGACAAAACCGCCGATGCCATTATGAAGCTTTCGGAGATTATGCGCTACATGATTTACGAGAGCAATACGCCAACCGTAGCGTTAAGCAAAGAAGTAGATTATTTAACCAGTTATATCGAGCTGCAGAAAATAAGATTTAAAGATGGTGCCTATATCGAACTTACCTTAAACGGCGAAATTGATAATCAAAAAATTGTGCCCCTGATGTTGATTTCGTTTGTAGAAAATGCTTTTAAACATGGTGTGGTGAATGATCCGGCCGAGCCTATTAAAATCAATATCATTGCCAACCAGAAGATTTTGCATTTTAGTGTAGTTAATAAAAAGAACCAGCAGAATAAAGATGCTCAGGGGGGAGTTGGTTTAACCAATGTAGAACGACGATTACAATTGGTTTATCCTGATAGATATAAATTAAATGTTGTAAATTCGGCTACTCATTATACCTGTGAACTGATGATTGACATATAATCCAAAAACCGGATATAAAAATCATTAATTAAAATAATAACCTAAAATGAACCTAAACTGTATTGTTGTTGATGATGAGCCTTTAGCGCTTGATATTTTACAGGATTATATTTCGAAAGTACCTTTTTTAACCATGGTTAAAAGGTGCGAAAACCCAATTGAGGCTTTGCAGATTGTTCAGGGCGGAGGGATTGATCTTGTGTTTTTAGATATTCAAATGCCTGAGCTAACCGGAATCCAGTTTTTAAAAATTGCAGGCAGTAAATGCCACTATATATTAACTACCGCTTACCCGCAATATGCTTTAGAAAGTTACGACCTTAATGTATCGGATTATTTGTTAAAGCCAATTGCATTCGACCGTTTTTATAAAGCGGTAGAAAAAGTACACAATCAGGTAAAACCAGTTGAGGCGCCAGCAAGTGTAGCACAACCCATCGTTACACCTGCACCATTTTCTGGCTCGCCAAATCCTGTTCAAGATTATATTTTCGTAAAAACTGAGCATAAGATTCAAAAGATCTATTTGCACAATATTCTATTTATCGAAGGTTTGAAGGACTACATTTCGATATTTACGAAAGATGAGCGTGTAATTACGCTACAGAGTATGAAGAAAATGGAAGAAGCCTTACCTCAAGGTCAGTTTATCCGGGTGCACAAATCTTATATTGTGGCTGTTGATAAAATTGAAAGTATCGAGCGTAGCCGCATTACCATCAACCAAAAAATTATCCCTGTTGGCGATACCTATCGTGATGAATTTTTCAGGGTGATCGGGAATAAGAATATTTAGGGAATAGGTAAGATGTAAAATGGGTGATGGAAGGTTAAGCGTTTAGCATTCACCGATAACCAATTCTAACGATTAATCGGTTAACCTTACAGTGTAGCAGGCTGTGCCATTGGCTGGCCTAAAACTTTCCTGATTTCGTTTTCTACTTCCAATGTAATCTCATTTGGTGTTTTTACGCATGGTTCAATTGGCTTTAAAACCGTCCATTTTAAGGCATTTCCTGTGGTTAAGGGAAACATGCCAAAGCGAACAATTTTCCACGAATTTTCTATAGCGACCGGAACTACCAGCGCATTGGGTACTACTTTTAATATGGTAGCGATGCCTCCAAACTGGAATGTTTTCAATTGACCGTCTTTCGACCGCGTTCCTTCTGGGAAAATAACAGTGCTCCAATTATTCTCTTTCATCCTACGGCCCAGTTTGATGATTTCGGAAATCGCCTGCTTGTTGTCTTTCCGGTTAATGTTTGCTCCACCGCCAAGGCGCAGGTTAATGGATATAGATGGAATGCCTTTGGTAAGCTCAATTTTCGAGATGAATTTTGCGCTGTGTTTTCTTAAAAACCAAATTAACGAAGGTATATCGTACATACTTTGGTGGTTAGCGGCAAAAATAATAGGCCTGTCTGTAGGTAAATCGTATTCATTCTTAAAACTGATCGAATTGAACAGAAAAATCTGGCAATAGGTTAGGAAAAAGTTGAGGATATCTACCGAAACTTTATGCGCCTTATAACCAAAAAACTTATAACAGATCCATTGGACAGGATGGAAAATGCAAAGCATTAATCCAAAGAAAATATAAAAAACAGGGGTTAAAATATATCCGAAAAGCTTGCTCATCTTGTTGATTGAATAGGTGGCAAAGATAATAATAAATTATTCTGGTTTAATTACCTCGAAAACAATAAGAGTATATAACAAATTGTACAGGGTTTAAAGCTGTAGACATATTTTTGGTGTCGTTACGATAGTAGTGGAGGAATCTTTAAAATTGATTTAATATTTATGCACTGAAAGATTTCTCGACTACGCTGCACTGCGCTCGAAATGACGGAATCTTAATATATTATTCTACAATTCACCATTCAACATCATCAGTTTGGCTTTTAAGATTGCAGCTACGCTCATCGAATCGGTAATTTCTCCATTCAGAACCATTTGATAGGCTTCATCAAAAGGCAATTTTTTAACCACAAGTTCCTCTGTTTCTTCAGGCATGGCAATGCCTTGTAGGAGATCGGTAGCTATATAGATAATGCTTAATTCGTCGCTTACCGAATTAGAAAGGTGCATTCTTTGTATCTCTTTCCAGTTTCGGGCACTCATGCCTGTTTCTTCTAACAATTCACGCCGAGCACTTTCCAATGGTGCTTCATGAAACGGCCCGCCACCTTCTGGAATTTCCCAGCTATATAGGTTAATTGGGTATCGGTATTGACCAACCAACCAGGTATTATAATTTTCATCCAAAGGAAGGATGCCAATAGCGAGATTTTTAAAATGAACCGTGCCGTAAATCCCTTGTCCGCCAGACGGATTGATTACCTGATGTTCGGTTAAACGAATCCAGTTGTTGTCGTATTTTACCTCGCTCTCTAGTGTTTTCCAGGGGTTAATCTCTTCCATGCCGCAAGATAACAAATATGATTTATTACTGTGGTTTTACAGCTGGGGGCGGAGGAGGGATTTTATTTACAGTAATTTTAGTAAAACGGTAATTCAGACTAAAGGTGAAGTTTTGGGTGTTGTTTGTCGAATAATTCTCCAGTCTGAAATTCTGCCCTTCATTGTAAAAGGTATTGGTTCTGTTCCCTAAAATATCATTTATCGTGATGCGAAGGTTTAACCGGTTACCAAAAAAGACTTTCCGTGCCGAGAAATTAGATGTCATTGAACCTTTGTTCCGGCCCTGGGCATTGGTGTTGTTGGCATAATTTAAGTTCGATTCAAAGGCGGTTTTAAGTGGTAATTGCATCGATAAGCCTATTGCTCCTCTAAAACTCAGACCATCCCGATTTAACGAACTGTTTAACTGTGATTTATAATTACTCTGGATCACACTGAAATTTCCATTGGCCGATATCTTATTGGTAGGGCGATAATTTCCAATTAAGATAAGCGATAGTGAATGATTAGTTCCCACATTATCATAAGTGCTTTCAGATCTCGCGGTATTGGAGCCCGGAATTAAGGTAACCGTGCGGTAACGCTCTATAACACCTTGACTGGTTGAATAAGAGAGCCGTGGATTAAACGACCATTTCTGGCCAAAAGCCCCAAAATTAATATCAAACTGGTGGGTATAAGCCGGCGATAAATTAGGATTTCCGTAGGAAATATTTAGCGTATCAACATTGTTTACCTGAGGATTTAAGGTGTTTTCCCTTGGACGGTTAACACGGATACTATAAGTGGCGCCAATATTATATCGTTTGCGGTAAAACCGGTTTAAAGATACATTAGGAAAAACACTCAAATAGGGTTTCACATTGTAATTCTGACCAGTAGATAAATCGAAAGCTACATCGGTAAGTTCTGCTCTAACGCCTGTTTTAACACCCCAGCCTACTTTTCGGTAGTTATAAGATGCGTATGCTGCAGCAATATTTTCATTGTATAAAAACTGATTCGATAATTTGTTATTACGCACAAACTGTTGCGTTGCAAAATTAAAATTCTCGATCAGGAGATCATTGTCGTTCTCTCTGTAATTAAATGCCAGGCCTGCCTCAATGCGATCGCGTTTGTTGAATATTGGTTTTTCGTAATCTAAGGTTGCGTTTAAGCCCCTGTTCCCGGTATTGTTATTGTTTTGCTGTAAAGTTGGGGCCGATGTGCTGGGTTGGGCATAAGTGGTGCTGTAATCCCTAAAATCAATGCTTTTGTTGGTGTTGAAGTTTAGACCTAAAGATATTTTACCTCCACTGGTATCGGTCTGGAGATCGTAATCGGCATTAAAAACAAAGTTATTGCTGTTGCCTTTGCCCGTATTATGCTGGTTGCGTAAACGGTTTTCTATCTTTTCTTCGCTTAAATAATGAAGGTCGGCGGTAGAATTTGAATTCGAATTGTTGAGGTTGTAATTGGTTGATAACCGTAAACTTTGCTTTGGACTAATGGTCCAGTCTAAGCCCATTCTAAAATTTCCACCGTTGTTATGGTTGCGGTAAGCGCCATACTGGTCATAATAGAAAGTTGTATCAGGGAAAAAGTTTTCGCGGAAATTATGACTATCACCTTTGCCAACATTATAACGGTATGCTGCACTTCCGTTTATGGCATAAGATTTTCCTCGGTAAGAAGCATTTGCATTGGTATTGCCATTGCCTTGCAAGCCGCTCGAAATGCCAACATTTCCATTAAAACCAACTTTGAAGCCTTTTTTCATCACAATATTGATGATGCCTTCGCCATCTCCGCTGTATTTTGATGGTGGATTGGTCAGGACTTCTATCTTATCAATGGCATCAGAGGGAAGCACATTCAGCAGGTCGGCAATGTTGGAGGTCATATAGTCTGAGGGCTTGCCATCAATAAAAATTCTGGTATTTCTTTTTCCGGCAATGGTTGCATTGCCATCAATATCTACCTGTACCATGGGTACATTTTTTAGTACATCTGTTGCCGTACTGCCTTCGGCCAATAGTGTTGAACCCACATTGTAAGTAACGCCATCGGCACCAAATTCGATAGGTGGTTTCTGAACGGTAATGGTTACCTCCTGCAGAGAATTTTGATCAGAACTTAATTTTAATGCGCCAAGGTTTTTATCGAAATCTTTTTCTGTGATGGCTATTCCATTTACTTTTAACGGCGCATAACCCACAAAACTTACCCTAATACTATAATTCCCGGTTTTTAGATTTTTAATGCTAAAATGGCCGTCCTCATCTGTAGCGGATGTAACTACAGGTTGTTCAGATCCATCAATATAAACAGATATGACGGCCGATGGTATGGATAACCCACCAACTTCTTCAACCACTTTTCCGCTGATTACGCCTTTTTCTACAGCAAACGCCGCAATGGCGTTGAGTAAAATTAATAAGGTAAAGCAAAGCTTGGGTAAAAGTTTTTCCAATATCCGATTAGTTAAAAAAAGGTGCTTAGCAATATTTTTCTAAGCACCTTGGTTATTAAAATGATCCCTCATCAGGACGGTTATCCTGCTGATCGTCTTTCTTCTTTTTAGCACCCGTAAATGTTGTTTTTCCAAACCGGTAAGAGAAGGTTAAGTTACCCATTGTTCCCTGCATCTGTCGTTCAAAATCAACAATAGTTGCTTTGTCTTCTGTGGTCATGCTCCATCTTCTGGTGTTAAATACATCCCGAACATTGAAGCTTAAAGATGCTTTTTTGTTTGGGAAATCGTATTTGGCTCCACCATCAATGCCGTACATGGCGTTGCGTTTTCCCTGTGCCATTACTTCTGGTGCACGGTAATCGCCGCGTAATTGTAATGAAACATCTTTAACAACCGTTAAATTAGCCGTTATGTTGGCATTCCAGCTAAATCCACTGCTCGATGCAATATCAAATCTCGCATCTCCGGCAAATTTTGCCTGGTATAAGTTTACATTGGTGGTAAAATTTAAAGCTTTAATCAGATCAAAACGGCCAATCAATTCTACCCCGCTGTTAATCTGGTGTGATAAGTTTTGAGGGGTTGACGTAATGATCCCGTTAACTGGCGTACTTCTTACCCTTTGAATGACATCATTGGTTTGACGGAAATATAAACTCGATGTTAAGGTTACTTTTTTCCAGTATTTGCTATAACCCAATTCGAAAGAGTGCACATCCTCAGGCAATAAATTTGGGTTACCACCTCTGTAGTTTAAAGGATCTGAAACGTCTAAAAATGGATTGGTATCCCAGGGACGAGGGCGGTTTACGCGGCGGGTATAACTCAATTGAAGCTGATTATCGCCCTTTAGTTTTTGTGTTAAGAAAACACTTGGATATAACCTTTTGTAGTGGATATTTCCTTCTGCAGTAGTTAATACATTGTTTGTATAACCTTCCAAGTGGGTGTCTAAACGCGCATCTTCAGCCCTTAAACCCAATTGGTAACCAAAATCTTTAATCTGGTTTTGGTAGTTTAAATAAAGTGCATGCACCTGATCTTTGCTATCGAAACCATTAATCAACTTGTTGTTACGTACATAAACCTCCGTATTGGTTGGAATTGAATCGGCATATTGATCGTTATTTCCTAAGCGGATCTGACTGCGGTAACCTACTTCAACTTTACCCGCTTTACCAACAGGTAATGCATAATCAGTCTGGATGTTGTAATTGGTGTTATCGCCTGTATTAAAAACCCGTTGTAAACTTAAAGTTTCATCAATCGGCACGCCATTTCGGTTCGTGGTATTGGTGCTGTAAGTCTGGTCGTTGTTATTTGTTCCGTGCGAATAGCCAAAGTTGAACGTTAACTCCTCTTTAGGCTTACTAAACTTCTGAACGTAATCTAAATTCAAATCATAACTTTTTCCGTAACCATCATTATTATTGGTTCTGTTGCTCAATAAAACTGGCGACTGGTTTGAATTTAATTGTCTGATGTCAAGCAACTCATTCCGCTCATTTTCCCTCGAGTTAAAACCGCCCGATAAGCTAACGACGCTTTTTGGTGCCAGATAATAATCTAGCCCCGCTTTGGCATTGTGCCCCTTATCATTAGAGGTAGAAACCGTATTCTGATTGGCGAAAGCTGTTGAGCTGGTTGGTGTTTTGTATGTGATGTCTTGAAAACCACCGCCCACACGGTTGCCGTAACGGTAGCCATAATTGCCATAAAGGTTAACTTTGCTATTCTGAAAGCTTAAGTTGGTGTTGGCATTATAGTTATCGCGGTTACCTGCAGTTAGTGCAACTGAACCGTTAAAACCAAGTTTTGTGTTTTTCTTCAATACAATGTTGATGATGCCTGATTGCCCTTCAGCATCATATTTAGCTGATGGGTTAGTAATTACCTCCACACTTTCGATAGAGCTGGCTGGGATTGATTGAAGAATCTGCGCTACATTACCGCCGGCAATTAAAGATGGTTTTCCATCAATTAATACTTTAACGCCTGTAGAGCCACGTAAACTCACATTACCATCCATATCGGTAGAAACAGAAGGAACATTCTGCAATAAATCGCTGGCTGAGCCACCTTCGCTGATTACGCTCTGGTCTACCGCGAAAATCTTTTTGTCGATACCCATTTGCATCGCCTGTTTCTGGCCTGTTACGGTAATTTCACTCAGCACATTTCCTTTTGCAGGATTCATTTTAATCTCGCCGAAGTTTAAGGTGCCGGTTGCAGCGGTAATGGCAACATTATCCCTAACCATGGTTTGGTAGCCTACAAAGCTTATTTTAAAGGTAAAGTTTCCGGTAGGGATATCGGCCATTACAAAAGCACCGTTAACATCCGTTTGCACAATTTTTGCATTTTTGGCCGTAGCCTTATCAATTAAAATTGCAGTAGCAAATGGAATGGTTTCTTGTGTTTTTGCATCTTTAAGTATTCCGGTAATTTTTGCTTTTCCACTTGTTTGTGCGAAAAGGTTAAATGATAAGCTTAAAAGTAAAAGGGTGATCTGTATTGTTCTCGATTGTAAAAGTCTCATTAAAAAATAAAATTTCGTATGTTTTTATAAAGGGAGACAAAGTAACGGCAACTTAGTTTAATTAAGGAGCCGTAACTATTTTATTACAGCCATTTTATAGTAATATTTTTGTGGGTAATGCACAGTTGACAGCTAACAATTTGCGGTTTTCAGTTTTGCGGAAACAATAAAAGAATATTACAATTGAACAATCAGCAAAATGTTACTTTTGTTCATTATGAATAAGATATTAATTGTTGATGATTTACACCCTGCATTTAAAGAGCAGGCTATTGCCATGGGCTACGAGGTTGATGATGAACCACAAATCACCCGTCAACAAACATTAGATAAAATTAAAGATTATACCGGTATTGCTGTCCGGACAAAATTTAGGATCGATGCCGAAATTTTTGCTGCAGCCCCAAATTTAAAATTTGTGGCCAGGGCAGGAGCAGGCCTGGATAATATCGATGATAAAATCGCTTTTGAAAGAAATATCGAACTGATTAACGCACCCGAAGGCAATTGCGATGCCGTTGGCGAACATGCTACCGGTTTACTGTTATCATTGATGAACAACTTCCGTAGGGCCGATATCGAAATCAGAAATGGCGTATGGGATAGGGAAGGTAACCGTGGCTACGAATTGAAAGGCAAAAAGGTTGGGATTATTGGTTATGGTTTTATGGGACAAAGTTTTGCAAAGAAGCTGGCGGGTTTCGAGGTTGATGTAATGGCCTATGATAAATACAAAACCGGCTTTTCTGATGCTTTTGCCCGCGAGGTAAGCATGGAAGAAATTGTGAAACACAGCGATGTGCTGAGTTTGCATATTCCCTTAACCGCCGAAACCAAACAGATGGTTGATGATGAGTATTTCTATCATTTTAAAAAGCCCATTTTCTTTATCAATACGGCAAGGGGTGAAATTGTAAATACACCGGCAGTGTTGAATGCCATTAAAAGCGGAAAGATTTTAGGTGCCGGACTGGATGTATTGCAAACAGAAAAATTCCCGGCCCTGGGTGAACAAGCTTGGTACAATGAACTTAAAAACAACGACAAAGTGATTTTAACGCCACATGTTGGCGGCTGGACATTCGATTCGTACCGTAAAATTTCGGAGGTTTTGGCCGAGAAGTTAAGCGGGCTTAGTTTCGATTGAGCATAATGCTGAATTATTTTGGTTTTGGAAAGCAAGGGCACTGCTAGTAGTCAAGGTTCTGTCCTGCTTTCCATTACTTCCGATGAAGAATCGGAATCATTACAATCAGGTTTATATTTTGCGGTTGCAACCTGCAAACCCTAAAATGAACTACTGTATCTGCCATCTAGCCCCGGGTGAAGCGTTACCCTGCAGGGCTGAGGTACGAAGCCCAAAGTGTATTAGCGAAACACGGGAGCCAATTCATTTTCTTGTACTGGCAATGCGCTCAAAAATAAAAGTTAATCGCTATTTAAACTTAATTTTTATAGTCTTGGGCCTAAAAAAAAGGTATAAATCTCAATTTTATTTTCTTAAATTGGCTATACAATCTAACCAATTTTATCATGCCGAAAGATCATTTATATTCAACTACAGTTACTTGGACAGGCAATAAAGGCTCAGGTACAATGGATTACCGTTCGTACGATCGCGATTATGTAATTTCAGTAAAAGGAAAAGCCGATATTTCCGGATCGTCTGATTCAGCTTTTCTGGGCGATAAATCTAAATATAATCCTGAAGATCTGTTGCTGGCATCTATATCAAGCTGCCATATGCTCTGGTATTTACATTTATGCTCTAAAAACGAAATTGTAGTAATCGATTATAAGGATGAGGCTGTAGGCACCATGGAAGAATCGGCCGATGGCAGTGGCAGGTTTAGAGAAGTTACGCTACATCCCCAGGTTTTAATAGCTGATAAAGCACATTACGAACTGGCAGCATCGCTGCATCACGAAGCCAATAAAATGTGTTTTATTGCCAATTCGTTAAATTTTCCGGTTAAACACGAACCGGTTCTCAGTTATTAGTTAACAGTTTTCAGTTGGTCGTCATATCGAACGGCCACTTATTTCATTACCCCTTATCGTCCTCGTTTGTAACGAGGATGCAGGAGAATGGCGATTTTATCGCCATATGTATGCTTAATCGCATTACAAATGCGGATCTCGGTAATCCCCGTTGCAAACGGGGACTATAAAGCTTGTCGCTTACAATAACAGTTTTCAGCTGGCCGTTTACAGAACTGCCAACTGAAAATTGCGAACTGTCAACTATTTAGCTGACCAAACATTATCTTTTGGTGTAGCATCCATGTAAATGCCGTTATCCAAACTGATCGATTTTACTTTTTTAGTGGTATTAAGCGTTACATTCACTTCTTTTTGGTTTGCCTTCCAAACTGCTGGTGTTTTGTGGATGGTGTCTGTTTTTCCATCGCTATACGTAACCACCACATTAAATGGAATGGCAAAACCGCCAACATTTTTAATGGTTACGGTCGATTTTTCTTGAGCTGGCGTTACTTTGGTAATGGCTAAATCGAGGTAGTTGTTGGTGAAGAACCAATTCTGGAAAAACCAGTTTAAATTTTGTCCGGATCCTGCATTCATCGAGTTAAAATAATCCCATGGAATAGGGTGTTTGCCATTCCAATTGCTCATATAGTTATGTAGTGCTTTTTTGAATAAGTCATCTCCTAACATATCTTTAAGCGCCAAATAAGATAGTGAAGCTTTTCCGTAAGAGTTATTCCCATAACCTGCACCCGAAACCTGGTCAGACATCGAAATAACCGGCTGGTCTTCTTCTGTAGATTTATCGTTAATGTATTTGTTTACCCTGAAACTTTTGTAAAATTTATCGGCGGCTTCTTTTCCATGTTCTGCAATGCCGATTAAATATTCGAATGTGGTGGCCCAGCCTTCATCCATATAAGCATAACGGGTTTCGTTAATGCCCATGTAAAAAGGAAAGTATGTATGCGCCACCTCATGGTCTTGAACCAATTGTGCGAACACCGGATCACCAAATTGAGAATCGTTAACCATCATAGGGTACTCCATATCGGCAAAACCTTGAAAAGCAATGGTTTTTACATAAGGATAGGGAATGCCGGGCCAATTGTTCGAGAACCAATCCAATGCATTAAGGTTGTATTTAACCGAGTTGATAAAATCTGTTCCGGTAGTTGGGTTGTAGGCAGCCTGTGCACTTGCACGGCGGTTGGTTTTTTTATCTACAATTACACTTGCTCCGTCCCAAACATAGTGGTTGCTCAGTGCAAAGGTGACATCCGTAATGTGTTTTACTGCAAATTTCCAGGTGTTCCAGTCTTTTTGCTGCGTTACTTTGCCGTCTTTCATTTCCTGCTCGGTAGCGATGTGGATGACTTCATCACCATTATACGATTTTTTTAAACGGGCAGAAATTTCAGGCTGTAACACTTCATCAGGGTTCAGAAAATCGCCGGTTGCATAAACCACATAGTTTTTAGGGGCTTTAATAGCGAATTCATAATCGTTAAAGTCGTTATAAAACTCAGCCCTATCGGTGTGTGGGATGCGGTCCCAGCCGTTATAATCATCATACACCGATATGCGCGGATAGCTATAAGCCACAAAAAAGGAGTTTGGATCAATCTGCCCCTCGCGACCGCTTTCTTTTGATAAGGGGTAATCCCACTCAATTTTAACAGTGATTTTCGATTTTGGTAACAAAGGTTTGTTCAACTTTACGTTTCCTACTGTTCCCCAATCTTTGCTGTCTACCTGATAAGTTTCGCCATCAACCGAAAAGGAGATGATGTTTAGACCTGTGCTTAAAAAGCCTTCACTTACCGCACCACCTCTTGGCGAAGTGGGTTTATGTAAGTTGTTTACAAAACGGATAGCCAGGGTTTTTAAGGTATCGGAACTGTTGTTGCTGTATAAAATTTCTTCTTTACCGCTCACCACTTTGGTTTCGGCATCTACCTTAATATCCATGTTGTATTTACCATGGTTTTGCCAATAATTGGGGCCAGGTTTTCCATTCATCGCACGCGTGCCCTTGGTATATGCTGCTTTAATATTTCGGGGCATATAAAGCTCTTGGGCAGAAACGGCATAAGCACCCAAACCAATGAGCAGGGCAATAGAGAATAACTTTTTCATTTTTACGAATAATTTTAGCTAAAATATAACTAATGCTTGAATTTTGGATAAGTGTATAAATGAATGTTACCATTGTGGTGATTCTGGCATATTATATAGCCTGATTTAGCTTTAACGATTGAATGAGCGCCTGATTAATTGAAAAAGCTTAATTTTTCATCATTTTAAGGGGTTAATTGAAGTTCCGAATTGATAGTTGGAAGTCATAAAAGCTTAAAATCTTGGTCACTTCTTAATTTTTTATTTGCTTTTGTAATTTCCACATTTTATCTTCGTTATAATTGAAGCAAGACTATGTAGCAAACCAACTATATAGTCTTGTTTGTTTTTTATAGCGTTTGAATAAAATTAATAGAGCAATGACAGAGGTAACATACTACACCCAAGAGGGGTTAGATAAATTAAAAGAGGAAGTTCATTATTTAACAACCACCGGTCGTCAGCTAATATCTAAAGCAATTGCAGAAGCAAGGGATAAAGGTGATTTATCGGAGAATGCAGAGTACGATGCTGCCAAAGAAGCACAAGGTTTGCATGAAGCAAAAATTTCAAAATTAAAGAATACCTTGGCAAACGCACGTTTAATTGATGAGTCTAAATTAGACTTATCGAAAGTACTTGCCTTATCGATTGTTAAAATAAAAAATGTTAAAAACGGCGCAACCATGACTTACCAGTTGGTAGCCGAAACAGAAGCCGATTTAAAAACAGGAAAAATTTCTGTTAAATCGCCAATTGCACAAGGTTTGTTAGGTAAATCGGTTGGCGAATTTGCCGAAATCGAAGTGCCGGCAGGTAAAATGCAGTTCGAAGTTTTAGAGATATCAAGATAAGGTAGAAGGCGGAGGGTTTAAGGCTTAAGGTCTGTTCTCCGCTCTAAATCCTAAACCTTACACCCTACACCTTTAACCCTATACCTTAATGACTATCTTTTCAAAAATTGTTGCTGGCGAAATCCCTGCACATGTTGTTGCTGAAACTGTAGAATATTTAGCCTTTTTAGATGTTCAGCCTTTAACAGCAGGCCATGTTCTGGTTATTCCGAAAATTGAGACTGATTATATTTTCGATATGGATGAAGATCTGTATGTGGGTTTGTGGATGTTTGCCAAAATTGTAGCGAAAGGTGTTAAAATAGCTTTCCCCTGCAAAAAAGTGGGCGTTTCGGTAATTGGACTGGAAGTGCCGCATGCACATATTCATTTAATCCCGATGAATAATGTAAGCGATATGAATTTCAGTAAAGAAAAACTGAAGCCAACAAACGAAGAACTGGCTGAGGCTGCCGAAAAAATTAAGCAAGCCTTACTGGAAGTATAAAAAGGGCCGGCTGTGAAAACACCAGCCGACCATTCTACCCGCCTAACCCAAATATTTTTACGGCGCCGGAGCAACTGTAGCATTTAGCTGTAATACCGGCCAGGTTAAGCCTAGCCCCTTTCCGATTACGATGCCGAGGTTATCTCCTCTTTTTACATCTGATATCCAGTAATACAAAGGCCATCCCTTATAGGTTAATTGTTTTTTGTTGATGGTGGCTACGGTAATTACGCCTACATCAGCTTTTACTATCGCTGACGGAACGTTAAGGACTTCAGATTCGTACACCGGCCAAATACCTTCTTGTGTTGCACTCTTGGTATAAGTATTTACACCATTTTTATCTGGCGCAAAAGCATACAAAGTACGTCCTTTGTTATCAGTTAAGTAAATGGTTTTGCCGTCACCAACTGCATAGGTGCTGGTATAATTGATATTGTTCGCTGTCAGTTGTGCATTGGCCAGCATTAATGAATAATCGGGTTTAGCTACAAACCAGATTCCAGCAACACCATCCCCTTTAATTTCGCCTGCTGCAGCATCATTTGCATAATAATAAAGCGGATAACCACGATAAGTACTTTGTTTACGTCCATCGGCACGGGTAACTTCACCAACTTCGGCCTTGTTCAGGTTTAAATCTGTACTGGCATCGGCAGAATAATAAAGTGGCCAGGTGGTTTCGCAACCACCGGTACAGGTTGGCGTACCGGCAGCATCAGAGGCAAAAAAGTATAAAGTTTTGCCATCTTTATCGGTTAATACTGATCCGAATTTAGCATCGGCTGCCAGTTGAATTCCCTTTTTGTTAGATGCAGGAGGCGTTGTCGGTTCATCTGAACTATTTTTTTTGCAGGCACTAAATACCATGGCCACACACAATACAGCCAATAGGTTTCTTTTTAAGTAGATTAGCATAAGATTTTTTTGTTTTTAGTTTTAACTTTAATCATTAATATGCCCGTATTACGCCATCAGGTTGTAAATGGTTGCTTGCAGAAACGAGAATTTTAGCCAAACCGAACGAATCATAATTATTTTAAAAAAAAATATTTTTTTTAGGCAACCTTTTGTAAATCCTCATCGTAATGTGTTTTGAAAGGAGAACTTGTGACCGCTAACCGCGACAGAGAAGATATTATTATACAAAAGCATATTCAGGGCTGCATTAGAAATGAAAGGGATAGTCAAAAAGCGCTATACAAACATTTCTATAGCTTTGCTATGGGTATTTGTTTGCGTTATGCAAACGATCGGTTGGATGCTGCGGGAATACTGAACGACGGCTTTTTTAAAGCTTTTAAAAACATCACTAAATACGAACCTAGCAAGGCTTTTTTGCCCTGGCTTGGTCGTATAATAACCAATACAGCTATCGACTATTATCGTGCTAATCTGAAATTTGCTGATCACGTAGATATTCTGGATCATGAAAATATTGCGCAGGTAAGTTCTGTGTACGATAAGTTAGCTTACCATGATTTACTGGCATTGGTGCAAAAGTTAAGCGCGGGTTACCGTACCGTTTTTAATCTTTTTGCCATTGATGGATATACACATGAAGAAATTGCCGAAATGCTGGGGATATCGGTAGGTACATCAAAGTCGAACCTGTTTAAGGCCAGGCAAAAATTACAGGAAATGTTAAAAGCTACAGAGGCGACAACTTACCAGGTAAGGAATTCGGAAGTAGATAGGAACCTTTTACAGGTAAGGTTAAACACAAATATGCAATGAAAGAGGGAAAAGATATAGATAAATTATTTAAGGATGGGTTGGAAAATCCCGATCTTCCTTTTAATGATTTAGATTGGGATAATCTGGAGGAGAGATTGCATCCAGCACCAAAAAGGAGGGTAGTGCCGCTGATTTGGTTAACGGCTGTGGCTGGGATAGCCGCAATGTTACTGGTGGTGTTTTTATTGGCTAAGCCAAATGGCGATCAACCTAAAAACAATCCGCTGGTGAAAACAGATACAAAAATTAACAATAAAGAGCATAACAAACCTATAGAGGATAAGGGAGATTTAATCAAGAAACCAACAGAAAATAATACTTCTTCCGGGAATGGTGAAGGAAGTTTATTGGCCGGGAATAAAGAAAATAATAAAGATACGAATGATGATAAAGTGGCTGAAACAAGCCAGGTTAATGCTGGTTTTTCTAAAGTTTTGGAGAGTAGTTATATCCATCAGAACCTTTTAGCCAATACCTTATATAATCCACAAATAAGCATTCAAACTAAACGAGTAGAATTAGAACAACAAAATCTGGTAGCTGCCCTTCCGCAAAGAAAACCGGAGAAAATGCCAACGCCATTGGTTAGGAAGACGCCAAGGTTTGTTTTAAGTATCCTGGCCGCACCCGATTTAACCAGTGTGCAAAATTCAGGTAAAAGTAGCTTTAGTGGCGGTTTTGGTGTAGAAGCTACGCTTTTCTTAACCCGGAAATTAAGTGTTACGACCGGCGCAGTTTATGCCAAGAAAATTTACGATTCAGATTTTAGCCAGTATAACCCTAACACCAATTATGTTTTTAAGGTAGATCCGGCAAATATCCACGCCAATTGCGATGTAATCGATATTCCAATCAATGTGAACTATAAGGTTTTTGATGGCCGTAGAAATTCGGTTTCGCTAAGCACAGGTTTATCCAGTTATTTAATGCTGAAGGAAAAATACAGTTATTCTTATAACGGAGCTTATCAGGGCCCTCAAAGTTTCGAAGTAAAAAACCAGAATCAGCACTATTTAGGTGTAGCTAATGTTGGGGTGGAGTTTCAACACAAAATAAATAATAATTTAAGCATCAGCGCTAAACCTTTTATGAAAATCCCTTTAACGGATATAGGTTATGGAAACTCTAAATTATCATCTACAGGTGTGGCTGTTTCGGTAAATATGAACCTGTTCAGAAAGAATTAATGTTTAATGTTGCGAATGGGGTCGGGCAGGGGTACAAAGCCTGTTTCGCCGGGAACCGGTTTAAAGCTTTGCTCCAGCCATTTAGTTTTGGCTTTTTCAATCAATTCCTTGTCTGATGCAACAAAATTCCAGTAAATAAAACGTTCTTCAGGAAAAGCTTCACCACCGAATATGTAAACCGTGGTGTTTTCGTGCATGGTAAATTCGCAGAGTTTGGCATCGTTGGCAATTAAAATTAAACGCGGTTCAAAAATATTCCCTTCACTTTCAATCGCACCTTCTAAAATATAAAGTGCACTTTCGCCAAACAGGTAATCGCCAATGTTTAACTTTTGCTGCTTAGTGCTTTTTAACTCTAAAAAATATAAGGGACTGTACACCGGAACCGGAGATTTATAACCAAAAGCTTCTCCGGCGATTAATTTAAAATCAACACCATCTTGTGTCCAGCCTGGAATGTCTGCCCCCTCTACGTGGCAAAATTCAGGTTCCATTTGTTCTAAATCTTTAGGTAAGGCTACCCAGATCTGTAAGCCATGGAGCATTTTGTCGCTATGACGGAGGTATTCAGGAGTTCTTTCTGAATGTACGATACCGCTGCCCGAGGTCATCCAGTTTACCTGTCCGGGTTTAATCACAATATCCGAACCCAAACTGTCTTTGTGTGTAATTTCGCCCTCGAACAAAAAGGTTAAGGTTGATAAGCCAATATGCGGGTGTGGTGGAACATCGAGGTTTTCATGATCGCTCAACGCGGCAGGACCCATGTGGTCGATAAAGGAAAAAGGACCAACCATGCGTTTCTCTCTGAAAGGCAGTAATCTGCCAACCATAAAATTGCCAATATTTGCAGGCCTTTCTTCGATAATGAGTTTAATGTTCGACATGGGATAATCAATTTTTTGATGACGTGAATTTAAGGAAAAAAATGCTAAAGCAGATGGTTTGGTAATATCTGTTGGCGCGAAAAACTAGTTTGTTTTTGGAAAGCAATAACAGAAGCTTTTAGGTTGTTGTTTTTCCGCTCCCGCTTCTCCCGACTTCATCTCGGGATTTGCTTTGATCGGGTTTAGGTGGCTAGGGCAATGCTACTGTCAGAAGTGAAATAAACCCGACCGACAGCGTTATCCTGATTTTTTCTATCAGGATTAAGCAAAGGGCGGGGCTGGAACAACCGAAGTAATACGGGTACTGCTTTTCAAACTATCAAGAAAATTTCCGTGCCCTCTGTGCTTCCGTGGCAGAAAATTTATTCCTAAACTGAGTTCTATGGTAACATCTGATGTCACGGGAAGATCTCTTCATTTCGTCGCGCTTCAGTAGAGATGACGGAATTATTGTAACAAAAAAGCATCCCTTTCGAGATGCCTTTCTAAACTTAAAAAGAAAAATTAAGATTTTTATACCAGTTCCATTAAAGCCTCTTTGCTAAAGCCTTTTAATTCTTCTGTGCGGTTATATTTAATTTTTTCTACCCAGTTCGGGTCTGCTAAAAGCGGACGGCCAACTGCTACTAAATCGAAATCACCGCGATCCATTCTGCGTACCAGTTCTTCCAATGAGCTAGGTTGTGAACTTTGACCAGCAAATGCGCCAAAGAAATCGCCATCCAAACCAACAGAACCTACTGAAATTGTTGCTTTTCCGGTTACTTTTTTGGCCCAACCGGCAAAATTTAAGTCAGAACCTTCAAATTCAGGTTCCCAGAAACGGCGTTGCGAACAATGGAAAATATCGATTCCGGCTTCGGCTAATGGGGTTAACCATTGCTCCATTTCCTGTTCGTTTTTAGCCAGTTTGAAATCGTAAGCAGCAGGTTTAAACTGCGATAGACGTATAATTAAGGCGAAGTCTTCACCAACTCTTTTGCGTACTTCCTTAATTACTTCAACACCAAAACGGGTACGCTCTGCTAAAGTTTTGCCACCATAAATGTCGGTACGGTTATTTGTACCCTCCCAGAAAAACTGATCAATCAGGTATTGGTGTGCACCATGTATTTCAACCGTATCAAAACCCAAAGCTTTAGCGTCGGCTGCTGCCTGGCCAAAAGCTGCAATGGTATCAGCAATGGCTGCATCGGTCATCGGTACGCCATTTTCAAAACCTGGTTTGTTTAGGCTTGATGGACCTTCGAAAGGTGTGCCTGGTAGCCAACCCGATGCATGGTTATCCATAATGCCCTGGTGCCAGATCTGCGGACCCATTTTACCGCCAGCCTGGTGTACACTTTTAATTACGTTTTCCCAGCCTGCTAAAGCTTCGGTACCGTAAAAATGTGGAATATTAGGATCTGCAGAAGATGATGGACGGTTAATTACGGTTCCTTCTGATAAAATTAAACCCACTTCACCAGCTGCTCTCTTTGCGTAATAGGCGGCAACTTCGGGAGTTGGTACGCCACCAGGAGAAAATGAACGCGTCATTGGCGCCATTACGATTCTATTTTTGATATTTAATGTTTTAAGGCTAAAAGGCCTGAATAAACTATCTGTGTTCATATGTTTCTAAATTATAATTCGGTATTGATGATTTCGCTTAATTTTTCTAAGCCTTCTTTATTGCGTTTGTAATAAGTCCATTGACCTAAGCGTGTTGAACTGATTAAATCAGCACGTTGTAAAATAGACAGGTATTCGGAAATGGTACTTTGCGACAGTCCGCTTTTAAGCTGAATTTGCCCAACGCAAACACCAACATTTTCAAAATCGGCATTGGGTTGTTCCGGAAAATGTATTTCTGGCGCTTTTAACCAGCCTAAAATCTGTAAACGTGTTTTGTTCGAAAGTGCTTTAAATATTTCTACCTGATCCATGGCACAAATGTATATCGACTTTTCCCGATATGCCAATTAAAAGAATAAAGTTTACAATTGCATGTAAAACTTAGCGATAAGTAAAATGAATGATGTTATGAGCGGAAAGATTTTTGTTGAATATTATTATCGATTTTAGAGAAGGGGCGTCATTCCCGCGCAGGCGGGGATCTTAATGCAGCATACAAAACCTAGATCGTGATCATGTCTTCTGTGCTTCCGTGGTTAAGATTAACCTTAGAGAAAAAATGGCCAAAAAAGAACGGGGATAAATCATACCGACCTATCCCCGTCATCTAAATTAACGCTCTCATATATATAAACAACCAAAAAGGTGATTTATTATATTTGATGTAAAATATTTTTTTATTTTTTTGCTGCAGGCTTTTTTGTGGCTGCTTTTGCTTTCTTTTCCGCTACTGGAGTCTCTTCAATCGCTTCCACTTTTTTCTTTGCAGGTGCTTTGGCTTTTTTAACTTCTACAGTCGGTTCTTCAATTTCTTCAGCTTTCTTTTTAGCAGGTGTTTTTGCTTTTTTTACTTCGGCAGGTGCTTCTTCAGCTACAACTTCTTTCTTCTTAGCCGGAGCTTTCGCTTTTTTAACTTCCGTAACCGGAGCTTCAGCAACAGGTTCTTCTTTAACTGCTACTGCTTTCGGCGCATGGTCTTGTTGCAGGTAGTTGGCCAGGATCTGTCGTAAATATACCTCTGGTTTAGGCATATTGATGATGGTTCCAGGTTCTTTATCCTGAGATTGCTTGATGTAAGCCGATTTAATTTTGCCCCAATCTTTAGAGTAAAGTCTGATAAACATCTCTACAAATTGTTCGTCTGTATATTTTTTAGGCAACCTACCCAGCACTGCCTGAATTTTTTCTTCTTTTTTATGTAATACCGCCATCGATTTTATTTTGTACAAAGATAGCCGAATTTTATCATTATCAGTTTTTTGCTTTTTTCGGTAAAAATGGATGGTACAGGCGATTAGATTTAGTGATTAAATTGGCGTACTCATTTCTACTTCAACCGATTCGGTTCGCCTGTTTTTAACTAACCTTTCGCGATGTTTTAGTCCCCAATCCCTTAATTCATCAATTACTCTTTCAAGTGATTCGCTGTAAGGGGTAAGCTCGTAAGTTACCGTAACCGGAGTGGTAGAAAATACCTTGCGGATTACAAATTCATTTAATTCCAGATCTTTAAGTTCTTTCGATAATATTTTGGGCGTAATTTCTCCAAGCGATTTCTGGATTTCATTAAAACGCTGCGGTCCTTCCTGTAAAGAAATAATCAAAGGGAGTTTCCACTTGCCATTTAACACATAGAGTGCATCTTTTACCGCATTTAAACTTGCAGTACAGGTTTCCTTATTTCGGTGTTCTTTTCTTGGGCCCATGGTACAAAGGTATAAGCTTTCGTAAAGGATAGCACTATCCTTTGGGATACTAGTATCTTTTAGATAGTAAAACTACATAAGTTTGCATCAAAAAAATAATATGAAAACAAAAACAATCAAAATTATTTATTGGATATCAACCGCTTTAGTTTCGTTAATGATGACTTTTTCGGCCTACTCGTATCTGACCAATGAAACCATTAAACAAGGTTTTCATCACCTTGGCTTTCCTGATTATTTCAGGGTAGAATTAGCCATTGCCAAAATTTTAGGTGCTGTTGTATTATTGTTACCGATAAAAGGGTTATGGAAAGAATGGGCATATGCCGGTTTCGCATTTACATTTATTTCGGCATTTATCGCACATACGGCATCGGGCGATCCGATCAATAACCGCGTTGGTCCGCTTGTATTTTTAATTGTGTTATTGCTGTCGTATTTTACCTTTCACAAAGCGAAAACAGCATCCGTTTAGATGAAACATTGAAATTTTTAAGCGCTTATAAAACGATTTAGCTGTGTTTGCAACAAATTAATTGATAAAGACGGATCTTCCGTCTTTTTATTTTAATTTAGGTTACTATGCGCATATTTACCCAATATTCTGGCCTGTTTTTAATCTTTATTGTAGCTGCTTTAAGCGCTTTTACCGATAGATCCAAGCACAAGAAAGCCGCTGATAAAAGACCTAATATCATTGTCATCCTTGCCGATGATCTGGGGTTTTCTGATATCGGCTGTTATGGCGGAGAAATTAAAACACCAAATATCGATTACCTGGCTAGCCAGGGTATCCGTTTTAAAAATTTTTATAATACCTCACGTTGTTGTCCAACACGTGCCGCCTTATTAACAGGGCTTTATAACCACAATGCTGGCATTGGTGAAATGACTACCGACCGTGGTGTAGCAGGATACCGTGGTGCCATTACAAAAAATACAGTAACATTGGCAGAGGTTTTAAAAGATGCGGGATATAGAACGGCAATGTCGGGTAAATGGCATGTTGCAAATACCATAGAACAACCTACACCGCAAGCGCAGTTAGATTGGCTAAACCATAAAACATCTTTTCCTTTGTTTTCTCCAATTGATCAATACCCAACCAGCAGAGGCTTTGAGAAATTCTTCGGAACACTTTGGGGCGTGGTCGACTTTTTTGATCCATTTAGTTTGGTAAGTGGTACAACGCCGATTAAAGATGTACCTAAAGATTACTACCATACAGATGCCATTAACGATACCGCCGCAACTTACATCCGTGAATTTAGCAAAGTTGATCAGCCATTTTTTCTCTATGTAGCTGAAAATGCGCCGCACTGGCCATTGCAGGCAAAACCAGAGGATATCGCGAAATATAAAGATACCTATAAAGTTGGGTGGGATGCCATTCGCGAGGCGAGGTATAAGCGAATGGTTGCGATGGGATTAATCGATCCTAAAACAGCTCCTTTATCTCCACGCAAATCGACTGTGAAATGGGAAGTTAATCCTACAAAGGCATTTGATGAAATGGCGATGGCTGTACACGCAGCAATGATTGACCGGATGGACCAGGGCATTGGGCGGATTATTAAAGCCCTAAAAGAAACCAATCAATTGGATAATACTTTGATTGTATTTTTGAGTGATAATGGTGCAAGCCCTGAAGATGCGATGCGCTATGGGCCAGGTTTCGACCGTCCAAGTGAAACGAGGGCTGGCGAAAAAATTGCTTACCCCATTTATAAGAAAGTAATGCCGGGTCCGCAAACCAGTTATACCTCAATCGGCCCAATCTGGGCAAATGTAGCCAATACGCCCTATCAACTGGCAAAAGCACAATCGTACGAAGGTGGTGTGCATACGCCGATGATCGCCTTCTGGCCAAAAGGTATCGCTGCCCAAAAAGGCAGTTATAGCAATCAGGTAGGGCATGTCATGGATTTTATGAGCACTTTTGTCGAACTTGCCAACGCGAAGTACCCCGCCAGCTATAAGGGTAATACCATTAAACCAATGCAAGGCATGAGTTTGGTGCCTGCTTTAAAAGGAAGGGTATCAAACGGACACGAAATCTTATTTAACGAACATTTTAACGCCAGTTTTGTGCGCTCGGGCGATTGGAAAATGGTTAATCTTTCTGGCGATTCTACCTGGCATCTCTATAACATCAAAAATGATCAGACCGAATTGAACGATGTTGCTGCTCAGCATCCTGATAAGGTAAAAGAGCTGAATGCAAAATGGCAAAGCTGGGCAAAGGAAAACCATGTACTACCTAAGAAATAAATTAAAGTTGATCATCCTTGCCTGAAGGCTTTTTTATCAACTGCTTGCCCGGATTCTTGAGTAGGTAGACATCAATAATTACTTTTTCCAGTCTTTTTGCATTTTTTTATAGGCTTTCTTACTAATTTTTGATTTCTTCTTAGACCTCGACTTCCCTTTCTTCTTTCGGGCATTAATATTGTTTACCAATGAATTTTTAACACCGAGCTTATTCTTTTTTCCGCTTTTCTTTTTCTTTTTTTTATTTTTTCCTTTTTTCTTTTCTTTCGCCATAACGCAGGTATTTACTAATTAATTAACAGCAGATTGTAATAAAAGTTCTGATAAACCAGTTGAGCTTTTTAACAAAGTAAATTGAGCCTTAAAGCAAAGCGCTGACTTGGTTATCAACCTACCTTTGATTCATAAAATATAGAAAAAATGAAAAAAGTTTGGTTTATAACAGGAAGTTCCCGTGGATTGGGTCGCGACCTAACCGCACAGGTATTGGCAAAAGGTGATTTGGTTGCTGCAACAGCAAGAAATACCGATGCCTTAAAAGATTTGGTTAAAGAATATCCGGATCAGATTTTTCCGCTTACTTTAGATGTGACCGATTACGATCAGGTACATTTGGCGGTAGAATCGGCTGTAGCCCATTTTGGTAAAATAGATGTTTTGGTTAATAATGCCGGCTTTGGTATTGTTGGTGCAGCAGAAGCTTTTACTGAAGAGCAGGTACGCAGCCAGTTGGAAACAAATTTATATGCACCGATCGAAATTACGAGAGCGGTATTGCCATTTATGCGCAAGCAACGTTCGGGCAGAATTCTTCAAATCAGCTCAATAGGCGGGCGGGTAGGTAATGCCGGAGTAAGTATTTACCAGGCAGCAAAATTTGGGTTAAGCGGCTTTAGTGAAGCCCTGGCAAAAGAGGTAGTGGATTTAGGGATTTATGTAACCTGTGTAGAACCTGGTGGTTTTCGTACCGATTGGGCTGGTGCCTCAATGTCATATGCACCTCGCGTTGAGGGCTATGAATCTACCGTAGAAAAACGCTCAGATTTTTTCCAAAGTGGTCACTTCATACCGATGGGCGACCCGCAAAAAGCAGCGAAAGCTATGCTGGCACTGGTAGAAAACGATGAGCCGCCGGTACACCTGGTATTTGGAAGTGAAGCCATTGGCATGCTTAAACATGCTGATGCTGCCAGAACTGCCGAAATGGAGAAGTGGATGGAGGTAAGTTTATCAACAGATCATGATGAGGCGGAGAATTTCCTGGCAACAGACCTGGGTAAATCTTTTACAAAGGGATAATTTGGTACGTCATTCCCGTGTCGACAGGAATGATAACCTTTCACCATAAATCCATAAATTTGATCAAGATGTCAAATCAAGAGAAACGTCCCAATATCCTGTATTCCTGTTATGCCCAGAAAAGTAGCGAGGGCGAACAGTTTATTCCCAATCATTCGCTGGGTTTGGTTATTGCAGGAACATCAGAAATTTTTATCGGAGGGGAGAAGTTTGTGTTTTCGGATGGCGATTTTCGTTTTTTCAGGCGGAATCAATTAGCCCGGTATACCAAATATCCACCAGTTGGGGGAGAGTTTAAATCCATCAGCATCAACATTGATCAGGATATTTTGCACAGCATCAGCAATGAATATGATCTGCACCTGCAAAAGCCCAATCACGATCTTAAAGGTTTGGCACTTGAAGCAAACAGTTTGCTGAAGAATTATATTGATTCGATATGGCCGTATTTAGACGGAAATAATGGATTTAACCAGGCTTTAATCGATTTGAAAGTTAAAGAGGCGGTAATGATTTTACTGCAAACCAACCCAATATTAAAAGATGTGCTTTTTGATTTTTCGGAACCCGGAAAAATAGACCTGGAAGCCTATATGAATGCCAATTATAAGTTCAATGTAGATATAAGCCGTTTTGCTTACTTAACCGGAAGAAGTTTGGCTACGTTTAAAAGAGATTTTGAGAAGATTTTTAACCTTTCGCCTAACCGCTGGCTGCAGAAAAAACGCTTGAATGATGCTTATTATCTCCTAACCGAAAAAGGCTGGAAATCATCAGACGTATACCTGGAAGTTGGTTTTAAAGACCTGTCTCACTTTTCTTTTGCCTTTAAAAAAGCTTATGGCACGGCGCCTTCAAAGATTGGTGTGTAGTACGCTGTTTTCCAATATAAAAGAGGTTGTGTGATAAAGATGATTTTACCTCAGATGCTGTTATGTTGAGCCTGTCGAAACACCTTAAGGAGTAACTTAAAAGGCCCTTCGACAGGCTCAGGGTGAGAATCTATATCTATGATATAACCTCTTTAAAAATTTAATTTCGTTATTAAACCTTTTTTGGAGGAAGATCGAAGGCTATTGCCTCGTGTTCGAAATGGCCGTTATGTGCACCGTCGCAAAAAGGCTTATTTTTTGATAAACCACAACGGCAGATCGAAAGTACTTCTCTGCCCTGTAAGCCATAAGTATTTCCGTTTCTATCTACAATTTCGAAATCGCCCTCAATTTTAACAGAGCCGTTATTGTTAATGGTAAGTTTTGTTTTAGACATGTATGTGTTAGTTTAGTGCAAAACTAAAACATAGAAACCGCAATTTTTGCTCAGTTTTCTATTTAGAAACATTCTCTTCTTAACCTAAGCCTCTTTTTTGATGACGTAGGCAATCATGTCTGTTCTGATTTCAAATCCCAGTTTATGGTAGAGTTTAATGGCTCCTTCATTATCATTTCTAACGTGCAGAAAGGGTATTTCTGAGCGGAGCAGGATCCGTTTAATCTGTTCCTGTAAAATCTTAAAGGCATAACCCTTGCCTAAGTGATCAGGATGGGTACAAACTGCACTTATTTCGCGGTAAGGACTAGGGTGAAACCGGTGCCCCGCCATAGCAGCCAATTTCCCATCCACAAATATGCCCGTGTAATTGCTAAGGTTAATGGTTTTGGCCAGAAAAGGTCCTGGTTTGGTTAACTCCACAAGATCGAGCATTTCTGTAACATGGTCTACATCAAGATCAGTTATTTCCGTTGCATCTGCTATTGGCATTTCCTTGCCCCGGAAAATAAATTGGAACATGTCGATATGGGTTAGTAACCTCCATTGCTTCGGTATTTCGACCGGTGTTTTGGAGAAAAACACGAAAAGGCTATTCGGAGCGCTGATCTGATATAGGGTGTTCAGATTCTCCTGCGAATTATCTTTTAAGCCGGCAAATGCGGTGATATCTTCATGATAATATTTTACCTCATCACGGCCTTTTGCAACAGGGCTATGACCAGATGTTAAGGCATAATAAATTGGATTATCCAATAGGTGTTCCATTGGTCAAAGATATTAAAAGCTAAATCAGACGAGGGTAATTTTTGGAACGATTCATCCAAAATACGCCTGGTCGCGCAACTATTGGTTTAAAAAAGTTTCCACCAAATGTGCCGTCATCTCAATCGTTTTGTCGCTTACATCCGGATTAAGGTTTTCGCCAATCATAGCGCCATGCACACCAGGTAAAATAACCAGTTGCGCATTTGCAATTAATCTCGACATTTTTACCACATGTTCTGGCCTGATCACATCCCGATCGGCCACCATTAAAAGCGCATCGGAAGTAATTCCCCTCAGATCATCATCGCTCAGGTCGGTAAAATCGAGCATGCGCTGTTTATCCTTCTCGAACATCGTTTGCAGTGCATTTTGATCTGGGTTTACGGCTAAAAAAGCTGTTTTAAGCGGCTCCGGCATATGATCGATGGTGGCATCTCCAAAGCCATTATAAAAGCCTTCAATTAAACCTTCCCGTTGGTAATTGGCCGAAATAACAATGATTTTATTCACCACTGCGGGATGATGTGCTGCGATATGCAAAGTGGTTGTTCCGCCGTTACTAAAACCCAGAAAATTGGCTTTTGCTATTTTTAACTGATTTAATAAAGTGGCCACATCCTTTGCATCCTGTTCAAAAGATTCAGCCTGGTCACGGTCGCTGGTGCGCCCATGGGCCTGAAGTTCAACTGCTAAAACCTGACCGGATTTTGCCAAATGCGGAATAAGTCTGCCAAAGGTAGATTGAATGGTAGAACCACCGCCATGTATTAGTACAAGCGGGATTTCTCCCTCGCCGTAAATTTCATAATACATGTTAATGCCATTTACCTTTTCATGTCCTGCTTTTTTATATGTTTCCATCGGTCTCGGTTTAAATTTTTGCTATACAAATCTAAATAAGCTATCTGAAAATAAGGTGCTGATAACAGACAAATTTAGGGGGATTTGAGCCAGGTGGAATCTTACTTTCTGAGCTTTTTTGCTTTTTTGATGTAGGCACCTAAAAATTGGTCAATACCAGTTGCCGCATATCCCAATAACCGGGAGTTTTCGCCCAGCTCAGAAGAAACTATGGTTGTTTTTTCTCTAATTTGCGTCATGCAATAAGTGTTTATGGCCTGTTGCATGGGTAAGGTGATATATTGTTTGGCCCCGGCAATTTTGCCGCTTAAAATAATCAGTTCGGGATTGAATAACTGGATTAGCACAGCTATTCCTTTGCCCATGTGCGTGCCAACATTGGAGAGCAGCTGAATAGCGTATTGGTCACCTTTATTCGCGGCCTTAATAATCAAAGCGGGTTCAATTCTTTCGAGTTCTTCGTTAGAAAGTTTATTTAGCATCGAGTTTTTACCCGATAATATCCCTTCTTTTGCCATTTCTGATAAGGCGTTTCCCGATGCAATGGTTTCGAGGCAGCCATGTTTCCCGCAGTAACAAAGAGCGCCATTCTCTACAAAAGGCATGTGGCCCAATTCGCCTGAAAAGCCACAGGTACCTTGCCTCAGCTTCCCATCCATTATAATGCCTAAACCCACGCCCCAATCCATTAACAATACGAGTACATTTTTTTTGCCCTTCGCCATTCCGTGCGTAAACTCAGCCATTGATGAGCCATTCACATCATTTTGGATTACTACAGGCATATTTAGCATTTTTTCAAATGCAGCAGTTAAAGGTATGTTTTCGCCATCGCTTAAGAAATAACTGTAGTTTTCTCCTTTTTCCGCATCGATTAAGCCCGGCATACCAACACTACAGCCAATAAACTGTTCACGCTGAATGCCTGCAGATTTTAGAATATCCTGAAGGTGGCTGTGTAAAATATTGAAGAAATCGGTCCTGCTTTTTGAAATGGGTACCAAAACCGTTTTAACATCGAGCACAAAATTATAGTTGTTATCGATGATGGCTATTTTAGTATGAAATAATTCAATATCGATACAGAGAATCAGAATCTTTTTATCCTTTAAACGGTATAGATCGGGCTTTCGTCCGCCAATGGATAAACCATAACCCTTTTTTTCTACCCAGCCTTCGTCAATTAAACCAATCAGAAGTTTCAATATACTCGGGGTACTCATTTCCATGATTTCGCATAAAGTAGAAACTGATGAGGCCCCTAAATTGAAAAGATATTTGATGAGCTTGTGTTTTTGAATAAACTGTTTATCGCTGGTGTTTGATGTTAGGTTATTTAATAGATTAAGATTCATGTCGTTAATTGCACTATTTTGATAAATATAGATAACTTCTATTAAAATTTTATTAAAGTTTTTTTAATTCGTAAAGAAATCAACGATGTTTTGTCTTTATAATAATTTCTTATTAACATTAACCTTGTAATTTTAATCTAACCAAATCGATAAACCAGATGTTCCGGCACCCTAATGCTTTTGGAACCAAACTATCGTATAAGTTTTTTTTACAACACCAATAAACAAATGAAAACTAAAGAAGAACCACAAAAAGACCAGAACACCAGACGCGATTTTATCAAAAAAACTGCAATTGGCCTGGCAGCATTTACCATTGTCCCTAGGTATGTATTGGGTGGGCAAGGCTATCTTGCCCCAAGCGATAAATTAACCAAAGCCGTAATCGGTGTCGGCGGAATGGGTAGAGGCCATTTTGGCTACGAGGGTACCCAGGTTGTAGCCATATGTGATGTAGATCAGAACCACCTTAAGCTAGCGGCATCAATGTTAGATAAAGGCGTAAAAACATTTAGCGATTATAGAGAACTTATACAATTACCTGAAGTCGATATTGTACACATTGCTACCCCGCCTCACTGGCATGGTATAATGGCAGTAGATGCGGCAAATGCAGGAAAAGATATCTGGTGCGAAAAACCAATGACCCATACCATAGGCGAAGGAAAACGAGTGGTAGAAGCGGTAAAACAACATGGTAGAATGTTTAGGTTAAATACCTGGTTTAGGTTTAAAGATACTTTTTACGGAATGGGTACAACTGTAAAACCGATTAAAAAACTGGTTGATAGCGGCATGTTGGGCTGGCCATTAAAAGTAACCGTAAGTAAACATACCGGCTACGACTGGAAGTTTTATTGGGTGGGCAAAGATCATTTAGAGCCTCAGCCCGTACCACCGGAATTAGATTATAATGCATGGTTAGGTCCTGCACCCTATAAACCTTACAATGCCCACCGGGTTCACCAGACTTTTAGAGGTTACTGGGATTATGATGGTGGTGGATTAAGTGATATGGGACAACATTATATCGACCCGATACAATATTTTCTGGGTAAGGATGATACCAACCCGATTTCTGTTGAGGTTGATGCGCCACAACAACATACCGATGCGGTAGGCATTTGGCGCAGAATTACCTATACCTATGCCGATGGCTGCCAGATTATTCTGGATGGTGAAGGTAAAGATGCCAATGTACCTTATATAGAAGGACCAAAAGGTAAATTATATCCGGGTTTTAAATCCGACATCCCTGATCTCGAACGTAAACTGGCGCAATTCCCTGATCCTGATCCGGAGATTGTAGAATTTTCAGAATCGGTAAGAACGAGGAAAAAATTCGCTTTAAATGAAGAGAACGGACACCGTTCATGCAACATTGTAAATATTGGTTTGGCTGCATTAAGATTGGGAAGATCGCTAAAATTCGACCCGGTTAAGCAAGAATTCGTAGATGATGAGGCGGCTAACAGATTGATTAATCCCGTAATGCGTGCACCATTTTCTATTTAAAACATCCCAAAATACGACGATCATGAATAAAAAAATATTATTGGTGCTGTTAACCATTGTAATGCTTTCCAATGCATTATTTACGGTAACGGCCCTGGCTCAGGATAAAAAAGACGAAAGAACGACCACCACACGTATTGCCGATTTACTGGCTCAATTACCAGCCAGAGATGCTGCCCAACTGGAACGTAACATGAAAGAAGTGGCCGATTTAGGTGAGGAAGGATACGTAACCTTAATTAGTGGTTTAACCGCTTCAGCAAAAGGAAATAACGCGCTTATTGAGTACGCCGTAGGCGGTTTTACGGCCTACGCTACAAAAAATGGCCAACAGAACTTAAGGACTATGGCTGTTAGTGCCTATTGCAAATCGCTGGCTAAACTATCCGATAAACAGAATAAAGCATTTATCATCAGTCAGTTCGATTTAGTAGGAAATGATGCTGCGGTATCTTGTTTAACAGATTACTTAACTGACGAGCAATTGGCAGATGAATCATCGAGAGCACTAGCCAAAATTGGTACGGCTTCTGCTACAAATGCATTAATTAGTGGCTTGAGTAAAGCCAACGGTCAGGCCAAAATTGCTATTGTAGAAGCATTGGGGCATACTAATGCTAAAACAGCATCAACCGCTATTGCGCCATTGGCTACCGGAACAGATAAAGCATTAACCAAAGTAAGTTTGTATGCTTTGGCCAATATTGGCGATGCATCTGCTAAAGAAATTTTGGTAAAAGCTGCTGAACAAGCAGGTTATAAATACGACCAAACCAATGCGGTTGCAGCATTATTGGTGTATGCACAAAAGACCCTGGCAACAGATAAAAGCGGAGCAGAAACGATAGCTAAAACAATATTAGAAAAAGCAACAGCTGATGATCAGGTAAATGAACGCATTGCGGTCTTAAAATTACTTTCTGCAGCACAAATCGATCAACAGGTTTTGTTAGCTGCCATGGCTGACAAACAATTCGAATATCGTGCAGCGGCGGTTAAATTTGCCGCTGATGGTGTAAATGATACCAATAGTGCAGCCTGGGTAAACCAGTTAAAAAAGGTGGATGCCCCAACTCAGGTTTCTATTTTAGATATGCTGGCGAATAGTAAAGCAAAATCTGCATTGCCGGCCGTACTCAAATTAATTAAAAGTGACGATCAGCAGGTAAAACTGGCTGCAATTAATACAGCCGTAAAACTAGGCCAGGAAGAGGTTATAGACGACCTGTTGAAGTTAATGAGCAAAGGAGATGCTGCAGATATTGCTGGCATTGCTAATGGTATTTTAAGAATAAAAGGCGAAAGCGTAGCCACTAAAGTTGGCGCTTATCTTCCGAAAGCTAAACCAGAAGTTCAGGTTGCTTTGATTAATATTTTAGCTGCCCGTGCCGCAACAAGCCAAACTGAAGTAATTTATGCTGCATTAAACAGTAAAAAACCTGAAGTGAGAAAGGCAGCATTTCTTTCTTTAAAAGATGTTGCAGCAGCGGAAAATAAAGTACAATTATTTGATCTTTTAAATAAAACCACCGATGCCACAGAACTAACTGCTGTACAAGATGCCATTATTGCTTCGGTAAAAGGATCAGCAGATAAAGAGGCGCAAACCAATGCTATCCTTCAGCAAATGGGTAATACACCTGCTGATAAAAAAGTGCTGTTTTATAAGGTGCTGGGTAGTTTGGGCGGGCAGACGTCGTTAAAGTCGGTATCAGAAGCTTATGCCACAGGTGACGATGCGACCAAAAAAGCTGCAATCGAAGCGCTTTCTTCATGGTCGGATGCAGGCTCAACGGATGCATTGATTAACATTGCCCGTACGACGACCAATCCAGACTTTTTGAACCAGGCGATTGTGGGTTACTTAACTTTGGTAAGGAATACAAAGTATCCTGCCGAGCAGCGTTTACTACTCTTACGCAACGCAATGGCAGTGGCCAAAACCCCTGCACAACAACAGCAGATCCTTAAAGATACCGAACAGGCCAAATGTTTTAATGCCATCGTATTTGCAGGTCAGTATTTAGATAATGCTACTTTACAACAGGCTGCGGCCAATGCGGTGATGAACATTACCATGGCCGGAACCTACAACGGCGACATTGTAAAAGGCCTGTTAAATAAAACCATTGCTGTAATTACCGGAGGCGATGCAGGTTATCAGAAAGAGGGTATGCGTAAGTATATTTCTGAAATGAAAGCCGGCGAAGGCTTTGTTCAGGTTTTTAATGGCAAAGATTTATCGGGCTGGAAAGGACTTGTGGCCGATCCGATCAAAAGATCTAAAATGGATGAAAAAACTTTGGCCGAAGCACAAACAAAAGCTGATGCCGAAGCAAAAGAAAGCTGGAAAGTAATTAACGGCGAACTGCAGTTTCAGAGTCATGGCAATAACCTGGCTACTGTTAAAAAGTATGGCGATTTTGAAATGCTGGTAGATTGGAAAATCATCGACGATAAAAAAGGAGAAGGCGATGCAGGCATTTACCTGCGCGGTACACCACAGGTACAAATTTGGGATCTGGCCCGTACAAAAGTGGGTGCTCAGGTAGGTTCTGGTGGTTTGTATAATAACCAGACGAACGAAAGTAAGCCACTTAAAGTAGCCGATAATAAGTTAGACGAGTGGAATACCTTCAGAATCTTAATGAAAGGCGACCGCGTTACCGTTTATCTGAACGGACAATTGGTTACCGACAATGTAATTTTAGAAAATTACTGGAACAGAAATTTGCCAATCTTTGCTGAAGAGCAGATTGAATTACAGGCACATGGATCGCCTGTAGCTTACCGCGATATCTACATCAAAGAAATTCCCCGTCCAAAACCTTTTGAGCTGAGTGCACAAGAGAAAAAAGAAGGATACAAAGTATTATTCGATGGAACCAACATGCATAGCTGGACAGGTAATACCACCGATTATGTAATTGAAGATGGAAATATCGCCATTCGACCTAAACCAGGAAAAGGATCAGGTGGTAATTTATTCACTAAAGAAGAATTCAGCGATTTCGTTTACCGTTTCGAATTTCAGTTAACCCCGGGTGCAAATAACGGTTTAGGAATCAGAGCACCTTTAGAAGGCGATGCAGCTTATGTGGGTATGGAATTGCAGATACTGGATAATGATGCGCCAATTTATAAAGACCTGAAAGTGTACCAGTACCATGGTTCGGTTTATGGTACTATCCCGGCCAAAAGAGGATTTTTAAAACCTACAGGCGAGTGGAACTACGAAGAGGTAATTGCAAAAGGATCGAAGATTAAAGTGATCTTAAACGGCACCGTAATTTTAGATGGCGATATCGAACCCTTTAAGAAAAACGGAACGCCAGACCATAAAGAACATCCGGGTTTATCACGTGAAAGCGGACATATCGGCTTCCTGGGCCATGGTTCTCCTGTGCAGTTCCGTAACATCAGGATTAAAGACCTGAGCAAGAAAGCGACAGATCAGAAAGAAACAGATGTAAAAGCTGCGGGTAAAAAGAAATAAGTTAAATTAGCATCATAACAAGTTAATAATGATAGAAGATAAGGCAAATTCGAAAACCGAAAATTCGAGAAGAAACTTTATTAAAACAACAGCACTTGCCGCCGCTGGATTTATGATCGTACCCCGCCATGTATTGGGTGGGCCGGGTTTTCTGGCACCAAGCGATCGTTTGCAATTGGCTGGTATAGGCGCAGGTGGCAAAGGAGAGAGCGATATTGCCAGTATTGTTAGGGGAGGGAAAACTGATGTTGCTTTTTTATGCGATGTAGATGATAGAAGGGCGGCAAATTCTTTAAAAAACTTCCCAAAGGCAAAATATTATAAAGATTACCGTGAGTTATTGGATAAAGAAGGTAAAAACATTGATGCCGTAACGGTATCCACGCCCGATCATACCCATGCGCAAATTGCCATGGCTGCTATGCAGTTAGGCAAACACGTGTATGTTCAAAAACCTTTAACGCACGATATTTATGAAGCCAGGATGTTAACCGAAGCGGCAAACCGCTATAAAGTGGTTACGCAGATGGGTAATCAAGGTGCTTCGGGAGATGGGGTAAGAAGACTTCAGGAATGGTACGATGCAGGCAGGATAGGTAAAGTACATACCGTTTACTGCTGGACTAACCGGCCTGTATGGCCGCAGGGTATTTCGTGGCCAACGGGTAAGGCCGAAATACCAAAAGAACTCGATTGGGATTTGTGGTTAGGTAGTGCACCATACAAAGAATATGTAAATAAACTGGTTCCCTTCAACTGGAGGGGATGGTGGGATTACGGTACCGGTGCCATTGGCGATATGGGCTGCCACTTAGTAGAGCCTCCTTTTAGGGTATTGGGTTTAGATACACCCATCAGTGTAGAATGCAGCGTGGGCAGCGTGTACGTAGATGAATTTAAACGTGCCTATTTACCGGAAAGTTGTCCGCCATCAAGCCATGTTATTTTAACTTTTGCCAAAACGCCAAAAACCAAACATGAGGTTCAGGTGCATTGGATGGACGGTGGAATCAAGCCCGAGCGTCCGGAAGAATTAGGTCCTAATGAAAGTTTTGGCGATAACGGGGTGCTTTTTATTGGTACCAAAGGTAAAATGATCTGCGAAACCTATGGCAAAAATCCAAAGTTACTGCCACTGTCGCGTAATGAATCAGATAAAACGAAAATCACTATTCCACGTATCGCTAATCAGGAAGAAGGCCACTATACTCAATTTGCCGAAGCTGCCATTGCCGGTTACGGGAAAATGGAACTGAGTTCGCCATTTGAAATCGCCGGGCCACTTACTGAAACTTTATTGATTGCCAATCTGGCCATTAGAGGAACAGATGTACAGCGCAGAGATGCAGCGGGTAAAATCAGTTACCCGGGCAGAGATATCAAAATGCTTTGGGATAAAGTAAAAATGAAGGTGACCAATTTTGATGAGGTAAACCAGTTTGTGAAACGCGAATACCGCAAAGGTTGGACTTTAGGCGTTTAATTTTGAAAGCCATTACTTTCAACTTTGAAACTTTCAACCTTAAAACGGTACAACTTTAACTGTATGTCGACAGGAAATAAGAATTTAAAAGTATTAGTGGTAGGCTGTGGCAATATGGGTGCTTCCCATGCCACAGCTTATCATACCTTACCAGGTTTTGAAATATGCGGCTTGGTTTCGACGGGTAAAAGCAAAGAAAAACTTAATGAAAAATTAGGTGGACAATATGATTTGTATACTGATTTTTACGAGGCGCTCGAAATAACCAAGCCCGATGCCGTTTGCATCTCTACCTATCCCGATACACACGAAGCTTATGCTATCAAATCTTTCGAAAGCGGTTGTCATGTGTTTATCGAAAAACCATTGGCTGATAGTGTAGCAGGTGCAATAAAGGTAGCAGAAGCCGCAAAAAAAGCAAACAAAAAGTTGCTCGTAGGATATATTCTCCGCTACCATCCATCCTGGGAAAAATTTACTGAGCTGGCTCAGGAAATGGGAAAACCTTTAGTCATGCGCATGAATCTGAACCAACAGAGCCATGGGCCTAAATGGACGGTACACCGTAACCTGATGAAAAGTTTAAGTCCTATTGTAGATTGTGCCGTACATTACATCGATATCATGTGCCAGATGACCCGATCGAAACCTGTACAGGTGAGTGCCATTGGAGCAAGACTGACTGACGATATTCCCGAGTGGAATTATAATTATGGCCAATTGCAGATCCGTTTTGAAGATGGTTCTGTCGGATGGTACGAAGCTGGCTGGGGCCCAATGGTAAGCGATAATGCTTTTTTTATTAAAGATGTTTTTGGCCCGAAGGGATCCGTTTCCATCACGGCTAAAAAAGCAGGTGCTGCAGGGAACTCTGATAACATTGATGCACATACCAAAACCGAATCGATTAAAATACATCATGCCGATTTAGACGAACATGACGAATTCAGCAAAGCCGATGAGTGGGTAGACCTTACTGATGAACCCGATCATCAGGAATTATGCAACCGTGAACAAAGGTATTTCTTAAAAGCAATTACAGAAGATATCGATTTAACCAATGCCACTGACGACGCTGTAAACAGCCTGAAGATTGCTTTTGCCTGTGATGAATCGGTGAAAACTGGAGAAATGATCCGACTGGAATAATACTTAAAATATTCTTGGCTGCGCTACTTTGTGTTATTGTGTAATCTGCTGTTAATTATCATTTTATTTATGTATTTCCGTCCAGCTAGGCCATAGCACCTTATCCTCGTTTCACTCAAGGCCGGCCTAACAAATTTTTCGGGCTCCACTGGACTAGCCGTACCACTAGCTTCGAAAGAAAAATTTTCAGCCGGTGTTTTTTGTTTCTTTTTGACACCAAAAAGAAAGAGCCCATCGGCGGCGGAGAGCCGAGGCAAGGATGAGCCATGGGCAAAAATCAATTAAATACTCCACTCTTATTGAGTTTTACCCAATAAAATTCCCTTCGAAATAACGAAATTATTGCGTGTGTATCTTCAAAAGGTATTCCCCAAGTCTATCCATATTTTCCTTTAACCCCTCCTCCGCTTTATGCACTTTAACTATCGTTTCGCGCATCTCTGCGGTATCGAATAACATTGTCCAGTTTATCCGGCTATCTTCAACCTGTGCTTCAAAAAGAACTGTTGTAAAGAAATGTGGGTTAAAATGTTCGAACACAATTTTTTTAAGTGGAATAATCTCTTTAAAAATACTGCGGTTAGCATAGTCTTTACCATCAGGTCCATGTAAAGTCAGTTTCCATTCACCGCCCGCCTGCAAATCCATTTTATGGATGGTCGCACTAAAGCCTTTTGGCCCCCACCAGTTTTTAAGGTGATCGGGTTTAGTCCAAACCTCCCAAAGCAATTGAATATTTGCTTTGAAAGCTCCCTTAATCTGCATCGATCTGTTTTCTGTTTTTTCCATTACAGCAATTTTTTACTCTGATCATCTAAGTTAAAAAATATTGCACAGACATTAACGCAGTATGTGCGTGGGTATTTCTCACTTATTTTTAATCTAAATTGCTTTGATTCAGATTTGTTTTTTTTATATAATTACAAAATGAAATTTAAACTATTAATTCTCTCAATTCTTGTTTCTTCGTCTATTCAGGCACAAACAAATTTGAACCCAGGTTGGGAATATTTTTTTAAAAACAACCGGACAGCAGCACGCGATTTTTTCACTAAGGCAGCACTTAAACCCACATTTTCTGATGAAGCGAATGTTGCGCTATCTATGATGACAGAAATGGATCGGCCGGCCAATGAAGGTTTTAACTACCTAAATAAATTATCCAATACTTCTAAAAACCCACAGTCATACCTAGTTGCACTTTGGAGCGATTTACCTAATAATGCTTCGAGGATAAAAACGGCGGAGCAATTGGAGTTTTATAAAAAACTGGCAACACGAAAAGATGTTGATGGTACCATTAATGCATTGGCTTACGCATCATTAGGTTCGCATTTCGAAGAAAAAAAACAATATACCGAAGCCGATAAGTATTTCAATAAAATAGGTGAAATCGAAAATTGGTTAATCACGGGCGAATATGAAAATATTTCGACCAGTGGTTTCGATAAACCTTATGATGATATTATAGCCCACCCGGAACTTAATTATGTTTTTACCGGTAAAAAGAACCGCAAATTTAGCTGGAGAACGGTGCCTTATGTAAGACATGATAAATGGTTCGATTTTACCTATTATAACACTTACGAAAATGCATTACAGTTTGCCCAAACTTTTGTTAATGCACCCGCAAGTACCACCGCACAATTAAGAATTGGCGTATCCGGATCGGTAAAGGTTTGGGTAAACGATCAGCTTTTAATCAGTGAGTCTGAAGAAAGAAATAACGACCTTGATGCCTACATCGTACCGGTTAAATTAAACCAGGGCTACAACCGCGTTTTGGTGCAGATAGGCGAGAGTTATGCTGGCCGATCGAATTTTATGCTGCGGTTAACTGATGCCAACGGAACGCCATTAAACAATCTTTCTACTACGAGCACGCCGCAGACATATTCAAAAGAAACAAGTCCGGTTCCTGCGCAGCTAAAACCAGTTGGCTTTAAATATTTCGAAGATGCCCTAAAAGCAAAACCACAAAGCTATCTAAATCAGTTAATGATGGCTAAGCTTTATTTGCGTTTGGGAAATGTGTTCGATGCAAGATTGATCCTGGAGAAACTTAAAAAACGTTTTCCTGAAAGCACCTATCTCAACCTGATGATGATAGAACTGTTTGTTAAAGCCGATAACAGAACCGGTATTGAAACACTCAGGGAAGAAATTAAAACACACGATCCGGAATGTTCTTTAGCTTTGGAACTTGTATACACGGAGCACTTTCAACAGAATGATTATGTGCGTGCAAAGGAAGTTCTTGCTAAACTGGAGAAAATTTACGGAGAGGATGAAGCTGTGCTGCTGAAAAAACTCAATATACTCGGTCAGGAGAAAAAGCAACCTGAAATTATAGCTTTAGTGGAGAAAATTTATCCTCAATATTTAAGTTCAGCTGATATTGTCAATTTAAAATACCTGATTGAAGTACAGATCAGGAAGAACCCTAAAGCGATTGATATTTTGCAGAAATATATTGATGAGAATAACGATTACAAAGCAGCTAAATATGTAGCAAAGTTACATTTAGATAAAGGGGAAACCGACGCCGGTATTGATATTTACAAAAAGGAATTAGCGAACGATCCGGTAGGATTTGCAATCTACACTGACCTTGCAAGTATTTATTATCAGTTGCAACAATACGATGAGGCAGAAAAATTATATTTAAAAGTACTCGAAATTGATCCTAACAATGCATTTGTATATTCTCAGTTAGGTACGCTCTACAATGCAAATAAACAGAAGGAGAAAAGTGTTAAAGCGTACGAAAAGAGCTTACAGATTAACCCTAATAATTACACGGTTATCCAGTTGTTAAGAACACTTCAGGATAAAAAAGCCGTATTCGATTATTTCGACAAACCCGATGTTAAAACCCTGGTGAGCAAGGCGCCGTCTAAAACCGAATATCCTGATGGGCAGGTTGTGGTTTTAAATAATGAAGTGCAGAAAGTTGTATACGAAAATGGCGGATCGGAAGAGAAGCACTTTTTTACAGCAAAAATATTAACCCAAAAAGGACTGGAAAGCTTTAAAGAATATTCGATTTCATACAACAACGATCAGAATTATGCTGTAGAAATAGCGGAGGTGATAAAAGCAAACGGAACAAAAGTTCCTGCCGAAACCAATAACAACGAATTGGTGTTTACAAACCTCGAAATTGGCGATGTGATTAATATCCGTTACAAAATCGAAAATTTCCATGTTGGGGCAATGTCTACTCACTTCTGGGACTCTTTCTATTTTAGCGATGGTTTAGATAACCTTAACATTAAATACTCACTGTTAATCCACCGTGATAAAGCCTTTAAATATGTTTTTTCACAACAGGATATTGCGCCGGTTAAAACAGCGAAAGATGAGTTTGACCTGTATGTATGGGAAAAGAATAAACAGGAAGCTTTGAGGTATGAGGATAAAATGCCTCCAATGGATGATGTAACCAATATGCTTTATTTATCATCTATACCCGACTGGAAATTTATTGCAGATTGGTACGACAATATTGCATCGGCTAAAGCGCGGAGCAGTTATGAAATAAAAACAGTAGTAAACGACTTGTTTGCCGGTAAAAGTAATTTGGATGATTTAACCAAAATCAAGATGATTTATAATTACATCATTACCAACATCGCATACAGTTCAGTATCGTTCAGGCAAAGTGGTATTATTCCTCAAAATCCATCAACGGTTATTAACACCAGAATTGGCGATTGTAAAGATGTATCTACGCTTTTTGTGAGTATGTGTAAGGAGGCTGGAATTACAGCAACGCTGGCTTTGGCTAATACCAGAGATCGCGGACAAAATACGCTATTGTTGCCTAGTATCGAATTTAACCACTGTATCGCCAAATCTACCATCGGAGGGAAAGATTACTGGGTTGAGCTCACTTCCGGTACCTTGCCTTTTAATACTTTCAGCAATACATTTTTGGGTTCTAATATCCTCGAAATTAATAAAACAAGCACAGCGTTGGCCAAGTTTAATCCGGGTATAAGAGGAAGAAATATGATGGGCTACAAAACCGAGGTTAAACTGGAAAATGCCGACATGACGGTTAAAGAGACCAATTGGAATACGGGATCAATGTCTAGCTATATCAGAAGTGTTTTTAACGATTTGAGCAGTGCAGATCAAATCAAGAAAATGAAAGAGGACCTAACCAGTATTTATCCTGAAAACGAGATTTATAACCTTAGTTTTACCAACCTCAATACCTCAAAATCGAGTTCAGATACTGTTGGAACAGCCTGTTCATATAAATTGCTCAACGTAAGTAAAAGTGTAGCGGGCATGTCGATATTCTCTATTCCATGGTCAAACAAGTCTTATGCAACAGCCTTGCAGGTGGTTGCACCGCGGAAATTTGGTATCGATCTTACCCAGCTTTTTGGTGTAGATGAGTCTAATCAGGAACTATCATTAGAACTTCCGACCGGAAAAGCAATGGTTCAGCCTTTTAAAGCTGTTCAACTGAGTAATGATTTTGTCGATTTTAAACTCGAAAGTGTACAGCAGGGGAATAAACTTGTTTTAAAACGGACTTTTGCACTAAAGAAAGATTATGTTCCTTTAGATAAGATCGATCAGTTTAAAGCTTTTTATAAAGAAATGGCCGACGCCGATGATCAGCAACTGGCCATGAAATAAAATGAGCTATTTGTAATTCACTTCGAATTTGTCACGTTAAGCTTGCCGAAATGCTCTTTAAGATGTTTAAAACAGGTCCTTCGGCAAGCTATTGTGACAGATCACAAAAAAGGTCGTCATTGCGAGGAGGAATCCCGAATGTTCGGGAAAGCAATCTTTCAAGCCCATGTTCCTTGCCATAAAGATTGCTTCCCCGAAAGTCATCATCGTGTGCACACATCTTTGTTAGCGTGTATTTTTTGACATATTCTAAAGGCGATCGTCATGCTGAACTTGTTTCAGCATCTTTTTTGCTATTAAAAACATTATAGCCCAAAAAGAACTATCGTTTACGCACAAGTATTAATTTTTTCCGCTCTCTGCCGCGGGGCATGGTAGTTTTTCGCAGATCATGCTGTTTTTATTTGTGCTCAAGTCCCGATTTTCATCGGGGTTGGAGCGCCAAAGTACCCAAAGCGCTTTGTCAATCCGGCAAGGTGGCTTCTCACTGCCCTAGGCTCATCAAAAAAACAGCGGCACTTCGTTTAATCAGGAATTGTTTTTATTTCTTTAGCCTGATTGAGCCCTTCGGGTTTTGTGTTCAATACCTTTTAAAAGCTGAGAATCATGATTATTGAACACAAACCACTGCGTTTAAGGTTTGGTAGTGCTATTTGTTCTATTCCGCAAATGTTTTTTTTGATTTTTCTGCCACTTTGGATTGAAGAAGTTCTTCGGCAAAGCCTGAACTTTATTAATGTTGGTTAGCAAAAATGCCTAAAAAAACCAAATCAGAAGATCTGCCCACACGATAACAAAAGTTCGGGACAGACAGTCGGCTGAAAAGTCCTTCCCGCAATGACGATTCCTCACAGTCTATCACTGCAAAAAAATTATACCTCTTTATTTTTTTCTCTTATTTCTATATGCTTTAGGCGACATCCCCATTTGACGTTTAAAAAAGCGGGAAAAATAAAACGGATCACTCATGCCAATTTCTGTTGTGATCTCTTTTATGCGCATAGGAGTAAACATCAAATACTGACAGGCTTTTTGTAGTTTAAGGTGATTTACATATTCCATAGGCGGGTACCCTGTTTTTTGCTTGAACAAAAAAGATAAATGAGAAGCAGAAATATTTAAATCAGTGGCCATCTGCGTTAATGATAATGTTTGCTGAATATTATTCGTCATATAATCAATCGCTCTGTTTACAATACCCAGGTCCTGGTTAGTTTTGTCGATATCGAACTTATTTTGGTAGGCAAAGCTTCCTAAAAAGTGATAGAAGCAAAGGCTGGAATACTCCATGTTTTCGACACTGTAACCACGCTCAAGCTGATGGTATATCGTGTCGAATAGTGCTATTCTTTTTTCAGAATAATGGATAAATTCTTTGCCGTTATTTAGTCTTAAACTGATGTCATTTACGATAGAATCGGCATTTTGGCCGGTAAAGTGTGCCCAATAAATAGTCCATGGATTATTTCCAACGGTACCATAAACATGTTCGGTGCCTTTAGGGATGATGAAAAAATTATTGGGTTCTATCTCATAAACTTTTTTGTCTATTTTAACCGTTCCCCGCCCTTCTGTACAGTAAATAAGGATATGTTCATTTGTGCCATTTGCCCTTTTTCGGTAATGAAAACGTGCTTTAGGGTAATAACCTATACTGCTTACACACATGCTGTTGATTACACTGTTGCTTGCGCAAGTTTTGGATAGTATTTTTTTTGGCACTATTACGGCCTTTTGCCCCTCAAAACCATCATTTTTTTTTATCATTCTATTTTTTTACAAGAAAGTAAGAAAATCCATTATTATCCTCAATCCGTGCATTGAAATGTTACCGCGGTATACTGATGTTTGTGTATGTTTTGTATTTATCAATAACCAAATATATGCACACAATGTCTCAAAGCAAATTTAATACGGCTTACATCACTTTCATCTCCTTACTTGCGGCAGGCGGGGGCTATTTATTTGGCTTCGATTTCGCCGTAATATCAGGCAGTTTACCCTTTTTAGAGAAACAATTTCAGCTTACCCCTTACTGGGAAGGTTTTGCAACCGGCAGTTTAGCTTTAGGCGCCATGGTAGGCTGTTTGATTGCCGGTTATGTGTCTGATGCGTATGGACGTAAGCCGGGGTTAATGATTGCAGCATTTGTGTTTTTAGCTTCGTCCTTAGCGATGGCTATGGCGCCAAACCGTGATTTTTTTATTGTTTCCAGGTTTTTTTCCGGCATAGGGGTTGGCATGGCGTCGATGTTATCGCCGATGTATATCGCCGAATTGGCGCCTCCAAAATTTAGAGGCCGTCTGGTTGCCATTAATCAGTTAACGATTGTTTTGGGGATATTGATTACGAATCTGATCAATTATACGTTAAGAAATACTGGCGAAGATGCCTGGCGCTGGATGTTTGGGCTTGGGGCAATCCCTTCAGGTATCTTTCTTATAGGCATTTCAATACTCCCTGAAAGTCCGAGGTGGCTGGTACAAAAAGGTAAAAACGAAAAAGCACTTAAAGTTTTAAATAAGATCGGAAATCATGAATTTGCTGCCGATGCTTTAAAAAATATAGAGCAAACCTTGCAACGCAAATCCAATGTGGAGCATGAGAGTATATTCAATAAAATGTATTTCCCTGCAGTGATGATCGGTATCGGTCTGGCTATTTTTCAGCAGTTCTGTGGCATTAATACCGTTTTTAATTACGCACCTAAATTGTTTGAAAGCATAGGTACCTCGCAGGATGACCAGCTTCTACAAACAGTGTTTATTGGAGCGGTAAATGTGATATTCACGATTTCGGCCATGTTTTTAGTCGATAAAATAGGAAGAAAACCATTAATGCTGATCGGGGCAGGTGGTTTGGCCGTTTTGTATGTGCTCATCTCTCAGTTGTTGGCATCTGGCTCTACCATGGTTTCCTGGTTTTTATTGAGTGCCATTGGCGTTTATGCCGTTTCGCTTGCACCGGTTACCTGGGTGCTCATTTCGGAGATATTTCCAAACAAAGTCCGTGTAAAAGCCACTACCTGGGCTATACTATGTTTATGGGGTGCATATTTTGTGCTTGTATTTACCTTTCCAATTTTATTCGATTGGCTCAAAGAAAGTATTTTTTACATCTATGCAGCGATCTGCACTTTAGGCTGTATTGGGATCTGGAAATTTGTTAAAGAAACCAAAGGAAAAACCCTCGAAGAAATCGAAGATATACAGATAGTACATTAAACCTGGTTTACAATAAAATAATTACCGCACTCAACAAACCATGCAGATTAAACCTGCAATGCAATAATATTACTATTTACGATTAACACTTTATATACAATATGGAAGTAAAAGCCTGGGAAGAAAAAGTAATTATCCCTACCTATAAAACGAGCGGGCCAGACAAGAATCCAATGTTTCTTGAAAAGAGAATTTATCAGGGAAGTAGCGGCACGGTTTATCCGCACGCTGTAATAGACCAGGTATATGATGAAAAGGTAGATCAGGAATATCTTGCTGTTTTTCTGGAAAACGATTTTATTAAAATCATGATTTTGCCAGAACTGGGTGGACGCATTCAGATGGCCTACGATAAAACAAATGATTATCATTTTGTTTATTACAACCAGGTTATAAAACCAGCGCTTGTGGGTTTAACTGGTCCCTGGATATCGGGAGGAATAGAGTTTAACTGGCCCCAGCATCACCGTCCCAGCACTTTCGATCCTATAGATTTTACGATTGAAGCACACGCCGACGGGAGCAAAACCGTTTGGGTAAGTGAAATTGAAAAAATGTTCCATACCAAAGGGATGGCTGGTTTCAAATTGTATCCCGAAAGTGCTTACCTCGAAATTACCGGTAAACTTTATAACAGAACGACATTACCGCAAACTTTTTTGTGGTGGGCAAATCCGGCGGTTGCAGTTGATGAACATTATCAATCTGTTTTTCCGCCAGATGTAACAGCCGTTTACGATCATGGAAAAAGAGATGTCTCACTTTTTCCGATAGCTAAGGGGACTTACTATAAAAAAGATTACGCACCAGGTACCGATATTTCATGGTACAAAAATATACCTGTGCCTACCTCATTTATGGCCGTAGGTTCTGATTTCGATTTTGTTGGCGGCTATCACCATCAAAAACAAGCAGGAATTTTACACATTGCCAATCACCATATTTCGCCGGGTAAAAAACAGTGGACCTGGGGATCTGGTAACTTTGGACAAATGTGGGATAAACATTTAACGGATGAAGATGGACCCTATATCGAAATAATGACAGGCGTTTATACCGATAATCAGCCAGATTTTTCGTGGATTATGCCCAATCAGGAAATAACTTTTACCCAATATTTTCTGCCTTACAAAGAAATCGGTTACGTTAAAAATGCTACAAAAGATGCCTTAGTTAACTTAACATTTAACGGCGACACCGCAAATGTTAAAGTTTATGCTACAGCCATTCAGGATCAGGCCAATATTACCTTGAAGTTAAAAGGACAAATCCTTTTTAGCAGCCAGGAGAACCTATCACCACTTAAAGCTTTCGAAACCACCATTAAACTGCCCGAAAACTATGTTGAACAAGATATAGAATTGATGGTCAGTAATTCGGCAGGGGAAAAATTAGTGGTTTATTCGCCAATAGCGGTAAAGGATGTAGATGTTTCGCCAGAAGCAGCCAAACCCTTAGTGGCGCCTAAGGCGATGAAAACGAATGAAGAACTTTACATGGCCGGACTTCATTTAGAGCAGTACAGACACGCCACCTATTCGGCCAAGGACTATTATGAAGAAGCGCTGAAACGGGATGATACCGATATCAGAAATAACAATGCATTAGGCTTATATTATTTTAGAAGAGGGCAATTTGCCGTTTCTGAAAAGTATTTTCAAAGTGCAGTTAACACCTTAACCAGGCATAATCCAAATCCTTACGATGGTGAACCCTTATATCATTTAGGATTGAGCCTGTTATATCAGGATAAGCTTAACGATGCTTATGATAAGTTTTACAAAGCAGCCTGGAATGTAGCACAGCAAGACAACGCTTATCTGCAGTTAGCCAAAATAGAAACCATTAGAAATAATTGGAATGAGGCCCTGCAATTGGTAGATCGGGCCCTGATCCGTAATGCACATGGTTTTAAAGCAAGGCACTTAAAAACATTGCTGTTACGCAAATTGCAAAGATTCGACGACGCGGCGAAACTAGCCGCCGAAACGTTGTCGATTGACCATTTTGATTTCGGTTCTATCTATGAATTATCTTTAATCCATCAGCAAAACCCTGCTGAAAGCCAGAAATGGGTAGAGATTTTAAAAGAAAGATTAAGAGATAATGCACATAGCTATATTGAAATCGCCATCGATTATGCGGCCTGTGGCAGGTATGAAGAAGCAATTGCTTTATTGCTGTTATGCGAAAATAAAGAGCAGCAACCTTTATACTTTTATTACCTGGCTAACTATAACGCCCGATTGGGTAATAGAGAAAAAGCTCATCAGTATCTGTCGAAAGGCTTTGAACTGGGGCCGGATAAAGTATTCCCCAATCGCTTAGAGGATATTGAAATCTTAAAATTTGTGACCAAAGAAAATCCGCAGGATGATAAGGCATTTTATTATCTCGGCAATTTATGGTACGATAAAAGGCAATACGAAGAAGCCATAAACTGCTGGAATGCGTCGGTAAGTATAAATCCCGATTTTGCCTCAGTAAACCGTAATTTAAGTATCGCTTATTATAATCGGGATAACAATGAAGAGAAAGCATTGTCTTTCATGGAGAAAGCATTTTTTAACGACCCCACAGACGCCAGGGTATTGTTGGAATTGGATCAGCTGCATAAAAGATTAAATTATTCCATTTCTTACAGATTGACTTTTCTGGAAAAATATAAAGCACTCCTATTAAACAGGGATGACCTGTACCTGGAATACCTTACGTTAAAAAATCTTAACGGAGATTTAGATGAAGCCTTAGCCTTATTAACCAGCCGTAAATTTCATCCATGGGAAGGTGGAGAAGGTAAAGTAAGTCAGCAGTATGTTTTTGCAAAAGTAGGTTTAGCAAAAATGGCCATTACACAAGACGATTACACTGGGGCGATAAAATTACTGAATGATGCGACTGTATATCCTGAGAATTTAGGCGAAGGCAAGCTGTACGGTACCAGAGAAAACGATATTGATTATTGGCTGGGCGTAGCATACCGTCATTTAGGTGATCAAAAAAATGCAGAAGCATATTTTACCAGTGCAAGTGCAGGCGATATGGAGCCAACTGCGGCTATATTTTACAATGATGCACAACCCGATGCCATATTTTACCAGGGATTGGCCTACCGTGAGCTGAAGAATAATCTTGCTGCAAATGAAAAGTTTAACAGCTTAATCGATTATGGAAAACGCCATATGGATGACAACATTAAGCTGGATTATTTTGCCGTATCCTTACCCGATCTGATGATTTTTGATGATGACCTGAACAAACGCAACAAAGTGCATTGCCTGTACATGGCCGCATTAGGATATACTGGCCTGGAAGAAAACAACCTTGCAGAACAAAGTATAAATGAAATATTGATGCTGGATAACGGACATCTGGGTGTAAGGGCAATAACCAATCACACCAATTCAGTTAAAAACTGATCTTATATATTACAAACCAAAGCATCATGAGCATACTTTCCACAAAAAGGAATGGTAAATGTTCATGATGGCTTAAAACCATAAAAAACAACAGATAAAAAATGAAAAGATATTTTCATATAAAAGGGTTTTTGATTTTTATAATTTTCATCTTTCTCCACTTAAATAGTAGCGCCCAGCATATCATTTCATTAGCCGGTAAATGGTCTTTTGAGTTAGATCCCGATAGCTTAGGTTACAAACAAAACTGGTCAAAAAAAGTACTCCAAAAGTCGATACAACTACCCGGCACTACCGATGAGGCTGGATATGGAACAGTTACCAAAGGTTCTGATTATGGAATACTTACCCGTGCACATAAATATGTCGGACCAGCCTGGTATCAAAAAAAAATAACCATTCCTGCGGCATGGAACAATAAAAAGGTTAACCTTTTTTTAGAACGTGTTTTATGGGAAAGTAAAGTATATGTTGATGGCAGGGAGGTTTCAGCCCTATCACCATTATATATTGCACACCAACATGCTTTGGGTAGGCTAAGCAAAGGTGTACATACCATTACCATCTGTGTCAATAATGATATGGTTCATAATATTGGCGATAAAGGCCACGGCTATTCAGAATATACGCAAAGTATCTGGAATGGGGTGGTAGGCCGTATCGAGCTGCAAAAACAGGAAGATGTTGCCATTCATACGGTTAAAACTTATCCCGATCTTTCGGCAAAAAGCCTGCGGTTAGAGGCCTTGATCAACAACTCGCTGCAAAAGAAAATGCCACTCATCCTTACAGCTACCCTAAAAGATCAAAAAACAGGGAAGGTAATCCGTACGCAGCAACAGCAGGTAGTGGCAAAACCTGGCCAAGCGAAATACGATATGGTTCTTGATCAATTAAAAGGAGTTAATGCCTGGGATGAATTTGACCCTGCTTTATATCAGGTTGCCCTGCAAATTAAAAATGGCATTTCGGCTGCACCCTGGACTGATGTAATCGGATTTAGAAAATTAAGCACCACGGCACATAAAATTTTAGTAAACGACAAAGTTTCATACATCAGGGGGAATTTGGATTGTGTACACTTTCCGCTAACCGGTTATCCCTCTACCAATGATAAAGATTGGGAAAAGATTTTTCAAAAGTACAAAGACTATGGCCTGAATACCGTGCGTTTTCACTCCTGGTGCCCGCCTGAAGCTGCCTTCAGGGTTGCCGATAGAATGGGTATTTACATACAGGCGGAAGTCCTGTGGATCGATTGGTGGATGTCTAAACCCAATCCAGACCGCCCGGAAATGGACACGAAAGGTTTTCCACAGGGTTTAGGGAAAAACCCAAGTGCCGATAAATTTGTACAGGAAGAAATGAAGCGTATAGTAGATACTTATGGCAATCATCCATCTTTCCTTTTCTTCTGTATTGGTAATGAACTCGGAAATTCTGATTTTACAGTAATGCAGGAATGGATTAAAAAAGTAAAACAAGAAGATCCACGTCGCTTATATGCTGTTTCTACGGCCAGAAAAATCACTCCGGTTGACGATTATATGGTTACCCACAATATCCCCGGCGTAGGTGGAACCTATGGTAACAGCATCAATAAAACCGATGCCGATTTAGAAAAGAATTACAGCAAGGCAACTATTCCCATCATTGCACACGAGGTGGGGCAGTATCCTGTTTATCCGGAATGGAAAGAAATTGATAAATACAAAGGCGTTTTAAAAGCACGTAACCTCGAAGGTTTTAAAGAAATGGCGCAAAAAAATGGCATTGCAAGTCAGGATGCCGATTTTCATCAAGCCAGTGGCGCTTTGCAACAATTGTTATATAAAAATTTAATAGAGAATGTACTGCTTGCACCATCGAGTGCTGGTTTTCAGCTGCTGAGCATGCAGGATTACCAGGGACAGGGTGAGGCTTTAATCGGTTGGTTAGATGCTTTCTGGGAGGATAAGGGGATAGCCGATCCTAAAGTATTCAGGCAACATTCAAACGCCGTTGTACCATTAATCCGCATTAACAGTTTTACATTTACGCAAAGCGATACCATCAAATTATCAATGGAGGTGGCCAATTATTTCAAACAAGATATTGGTGCAAAACTGAACTGGCAATTAACGGATGATGGTGGAAATGTAATTAAAAGTGGTACAGCTTCAACAGATCGTTTTCCACAGGGCACATTAACTGCGGCCGGACAGTTGACCATCGCCTGTAACAGCTTTCCTGCGCAAGCAAAAAAATATATGTTCAGCCTGCAGCTGGCGGGCACAGAATACCGCAATTCATGGCCTTTGTATGTATTTCCAAAAACGCCTGAAATCATAGGTCATAATACTGTTTATGTAGCTTCCGAATGGGATAATAAAGTTGATAGTGTTTTAAATAATGGTGGTAAAGTATTACTTCTGGCCAGCAAACTGGGCACCAAGAATACAGCTAAACCAGTTTCTTTTACACCACTTTTTTGGTCGAGTAGTTTTTTCCCTGGACAGGGAAATGAAACTTTAGGTTCACTGATTAATACCCAAAGTGAAGCCTTTAAAAATTTCCCAACTGATGGTTTTGCCAGTTGGCAATGGTATAAAGCGGGCAGTGGCGCAAAATACTTCGATCTATCGGCAATGCCCGAAACCTTTAAGCCATTGGTACAGCCCATTTCCGATTTTCATTACAATAAAAAGCTGGGCAGTATATTCGAAACCAAAGTAGGCACAGGTAAACTGCTGGTTTGTGGTTACGATTTCACCAAAAAAGAAAATGCCTATTTACAGCAACTCAGGTATAGTTTAACGAATTATATGCAGAGCAATGCGTTTAATCCAGGCCAGGCACTTCCAGTTGAAAAACTTAAGGTCATACTGGCAAAAGTGCCGACAGCAGAAAATCAGAGTTTATTGCCCGATCAGTTTAAAAATGCCATTCTTTATTTAAACGCCGGAAAAAAAGCAAGTACAGCTAAAAGCGACTGGAATAATACGCTGGATGAAGTTGTGGTAAACAAAGGCTTTACGTATGAAGTAAGTGGTGCTAAGGTTTCGAAAGAGAATGAAAAGGGCAGCTGGTCGTCAAGACGGATGAATATTAATATTGCTCCGCCAAATGGAATAAAAGGTTACATCTACCTGCATTTCACCAACCCAAATGCTTCAAAAACATCCGGCATCGTTTCTTTAGAAGGCAGGGAATTGGCCATTGGTGAAATACCAGCTACGGGCAAATGGATAAAAGTATTTATGATGAGGGAAGATACTAACGATGGAAAGTTAAATATAAACGTAACTGCCGAAGGTGGCGCCAGTATTGAAATAGATCAACTGGTCGTGGTACCAGAAGATTAGTTGCCCTTGATATAACTAAAGAACCGATTACTAAATATATTTTTAGATGAAGAAATTATGGTTTGCCTGTTTTTTTCAACTTCTCCTCATCTCAGGCGTGGTTGGACAAGGCAAAAACAAAACTGCAATTGATGAAGCGCAAATAGATCTTGCCGGAACCTGGTTGTTCCGAATGGATTCTCTTAAAGTTGGGGAACAGGAAAAATGGTACAGCAAGCCTGCTCCATTTTTTCAACAAAAAATACAATTGCCCGGTACTACTGATGATGCCGGTTTAGGAAATCCCCTACAATTGAAACCTGAGCTTAAGCGCGCTGTAATGTTGCATTTGTGGCGTAAATTTTCATATGTTGGGGCAGCCTGGTACCAAAAAGAAGTAAATATTCCTGTATCCTGGAATAATAAACAAATATCCCTGCTGTTAGAAAGAGTAATCTGGCAAACGGATGTATGGGTTGATGGAAAAAGCGTGAATGTACAGGGTGAAAGTCTTAGTGCACCACATGAGTTTGATTTATCAGCTTTTTTAAAACCAGGAAAACATACCATTACCATTAGGATCGATAACAGTAAGAAATTCGATATTGGCGATGGACATGCTTATTCAGCCGAAACACAGATTATTTGGAATGGTGTAATCGGGCAGCTACAGCTGATTTCCAGACCAAGCATTTATATTAAAAATGTACAGGTTTTTACTGAAGAAAAATTAAAAAGGATAAAAGTTGTCAGCGAGATTGAGAATAAGTCTGGTAAAAAAATTACTTCAACCCTCCATTTAACAACCATAAGCAATCAGGTTAAATTTAACAATGCACCTGTTCCGGTATTGCTGAAACCCGGTATAAATACGGTGGTGAATTATGTGGCCATTCAATCGGCCATTAAAAAATGGGATGAATTTAATCCATCATTATATAAGCTAAATGCAACGGTAAAATATGGCACTACAATACATAGCACAAGTACCAGTTTTGCTTTTAGAACATTGAGCAGTAAGGGCTCACAACTGCTCATCAATGATCGGCCTTTGTTTTTAAGGGGAACCTTAGAATGCAATATTTTTCCATTAACCGGGTATCCGCCAATGGAAAAAGCAGGGTGGAAAAAAGTTTTCGAAAGTGCAAAGGCATATGGCTTAAACCATCTCCGTTTTCATAGCTGGTGCCCACCTGAAGCAGCTTTTAGTGCGGCTGATGAAATGGGTTTTTACCTGCAGATCGAATTACCCGCATGGTCGCTTAAAATAGGAACCGATAAATTGGCTGACGATTTTTTCGATAGGGAAGCCAGTAGGATCATCAGGTATTATGGTAACCACCCATCGTTCTGTTTTTGGAGTATGGGCAACGAAATGCAAGGCAACATGAAATGGTTAAGTGATGAGGTTGTTAAATTAAAAGCGCAAGACCAGCGGAGGATGTATACCACTACTTCCTACACCTTTGAGCGGGGATTTGGCGATTGGCCGGTAACAGCTGATGATTATTTTATTACACAACGAACCAAAAAAGGATGGGTACGGGGACAAGGAATTTTTGACGTTGAAGCACCTTCTTTTAACAAAGATTATGCTAAATCGGTAGATAGTTTGCCCGTTCCACTCATCACCCATGAGATTGGACAATATGCTGTGTATCCCAATATCAATGAAATTTCTAAATATACCGGTGTACTTGCTCCATTAAACTTTATGGCCATTAAAGATGATCTGGAAAAGAAAAAAATGGTTTCGCTAGCTGGTGATTTTACAAATGCCAGTGGGAAGCTTGCCGTACTCCTTTACAAAGAAGAAATTGAACGGGCGCTTAAAACCAAAGGAGTAAGTGGATTTCAATTGTTAGACCTACACGATTTTCCGGGACAAGGAACTGCACTGGTGGGTATCCTTGATGCATTTTGGGAAAGTAAAGGTTTAATTAAACCAGAAGATTTTAGGAAATTCTGTGCGCCAGTTGTGCCACTGATCAGATTTGAAAAGGCAACTTACACCAATGATGAAACCTTTAAAGCTAAAATCGAGGTGGCTAATTTTGGCGCGGCTCCCTTAAAAAATGCAAACATAATCTGGCAGATTAAAGGCGATCATAACATGCTGGTTGCATCGGGTAAAATAAGCGGTACAAATATTAATCTGGGAAATAGTTCCGTTGTAGGAGAGATTAATGCTGTTTTAACTAAAGTAGATCGGGCACAAAAATTAACGGTACATGTAAGCATTGAAAATACGCGATATAGCAACAATTGGAATATCTGGGTGTACCCTCAAAAAGTGGAAACAGTAGTTAGAGATGTTATTTTTACTACCGATTACCAGGAGGCTGCAGATGCTTTAGCACAAGGGAAAAAGGTGTTGTTAAATCCAGCTAAAGAAAAAATAAATGGTGTTGAAGGTAAATTTGTACAGGTTTTTTGGAGCCCGGTTCACTTTCCTAATCAGCCGGGTACGATGGGTTTGTTGATCAACCCTCAACATCCTGCTTTTGAAAACTTCCCTACTGATAATCATACAGACTGGCAATGGTGGGACCTTTGCAAAAAATCAACAACGTTGGAGCTCGATAGTATAGGTTTAGCGCCTTCGGCCATTGTGCTGCGAAATATTGATAATTTTTTTAAAAATAGAAATATGGCCAGCATAGTTGAAGCCAAGGTTGGCAATGGTAAGTTATTGCTCTGTACAATGGATATCAATACCAATATCGCCAATAGGCCAGTCGCCAGGCAGTTAAAATACAGCCTGTTGAGGTATATGGAAAGTGATAAATTTAATCCAGTGACCGTATTAGAAAAAGAGCGTTTTAAAAGAATAGAAAAATTGCCAAAGCAAAAATAGTATTAAGAAGAAACGTGTTTAACGGTTATTCGCTGCCTTTTTCCGCCAGAGCCAAATTAAGAAGCCTGTAATGGGGAGTGAAGCCGTAATTAATCCAGCGAAAAACACAAGAAGTTTGCCCCAGAATCCAAAAATACTTCCGGTGTGCAGATCGTAATTAAGTGCTTTTACTTTATCTAATGCAGGTAGGGAAGAAAATGATTTCCCCTTTAATAATAATTTACCGCTGTAGCGATCAAATCTATATTGAACTTTCTGATGGATTCGCTGAGGATCAAGATAAGCTGAAACGTTAACTGTTCCTCCTTTGGTAACCGGAAGATTATAAAGGAGGTAGGAGGCCTCCTTACTCAGCGATTTGGTATTTGAAAGAATAAGGTGATTTGGCGTTGGTCCGGCCAATGATGTGGTATCTGAAAAAATCTTTACTTTTTTGTCGGATACCAGATCAAACGACCACATCAGGCCGGTAAGCGAAATGATTAACAATATTAAAAAAGCATAAAACCCGAAAACCTGGTGCAGATCGTAATTCAGGCGCTTTGCTTTCGCATCCCATTTTACCTGAAGCTTTTGTTTCCAGAAATTTATTTTCCATTTCTTTGGCCACCAGAGTACAATGCCCGAAAGGAGCAATATCACAAAACAAACTACCGACCAACGGATGATAAAATGACCAACAACATCTCCAAGCAGCAAAGTACGATGAATGGAAAGCACCACATTGAAAAACTCCTTGTTGGCGTCTTCATGAAATACAATTTGTGCGGTGTAGGGATTTAGGTATACTTTTTCAAAATATTTCTCTGCTTTGTATGCCCTGAACATGTAGGTTCTATCCGGCGATTGCTGTATTTCTACCCTGGATATTTTTTTAAGCCCACCGAACTTTTTTTGTGCAACAAACAAAAGCTGATCGAATGATTGTTTTTTTGCGCCATGGGGAATATCTACATATAATCTGTCATGATACAGAACAGCTTTTAATTCATCAGAAAACGAATAAATAGCGCCTGTTAAACCGATTACAAACACCACTAGCCCGGATGAAAGTCCGAGCCAGAGGTGTAATAGGTAGATGATTTTTTTAAAACCTGTACGAAACATTGGCAACAAAAGCTCTTGGCATCTGGGCACTCAATACACCCTGGCCGGTAAAGTACAATTGATTAGTAAGATTATCCACCTTAAATCCCAGACGATATTTTCCGGTGTCATAAAATGCGGTTGCATTCATCATCACATACGATGGAAGCGTGAATATCCCGGTTACAGCAGAATTAGAGGTTAAATGTTTGCCTACATAATTTGTGCCCAATCCAAGCCCCAATCCTTTAAGCTCTCCTGAAGGAAGAACATAACTGATCCAGCTATTAATTAAGGTGGCAGGACCAGCAGAAGCTGGTCTTCTGCCTTCGAGCGCGACAGTAGCTTTGGTCAGTTTACTGTCGTTGTAACTATATCCGGCAATAATATTTAATCCCTTTAACGGATTGGCGATCAGTTCTAATTCGACACCTTTACTCCGCTGCGTGCCATTTTGAACCGTAATATTATAAGTTGTTCCACCTACAATCAGGTCCTCGTTGCGGGTTAGGTTATCCACTTTAATATCATATACGCTGGCAGTGAAGCTTAACAAACCATTAAACAGATCGGTTTTTACTCCTGCCTCAAACTGATTAGCATGCTGCGGTTTAAATGTACCCGATACACCAGCGCCTTCAGGCTGTGTAACGGGTGCTACGTTTGCAAAACCGTTCATATAATTTCCAAAAACAGATACCTGATCTTTGATTACATGATAAACTAAACCTAACTTTGGCGATACAGCCGTTTGCATGTATTTGCTATTGGTAACAATGGTATTGGTGGCCTGGTTCAATGTACCTCTGTTCTGGAAACGATCAACACGTAAGCTTAACATGGCCAGTAAACGGTTGGTAATATTCAGTACATCCGAAGCATAAGCGCTATAGATATTGCTCTTTCCAATGTTCTTAGTTGGTGCTGCCGTACTTGCTGCTAATCTGGCCTCAACAGCCGCTCTCGAAAGTTTTACATAATTCGGATCTGATGGATTTAATCCACTTACGTTATCAAATACCAGGTATGGCGAATTGTTATTGTTTATCGTTTGGTTAAGGTAATCGAGACCAACAATTAATCTATTTCGAAGCCCCAGTATCTTAAAATCTCCGATAAAATTCTGCTGGATATCACTCGCGGTATTTGTCGAGTTTTGAAGACTGATATTCCGTTCTAACATTTCATCGCTGGTAGCACCTCTGATAAATTCATATTGGTAAAAGCCATCCGATTTTCTGGAATTGCTAGAATAAATGGTTTGTGAGCGCCATTGATCTGAGATCTGGTAGTTTATTTGTGCCTTAATGTTTACGGTTGGGTTTTTCATGGTCAGATCGTTCGAGTTGTAAGATCTTTTCCAATCAAAATTTAATTCTTCCGGTGTGGTGGCAATAAACTTTCTTACCCTGTTTAAAAAGATTGTTGATGAACTGGTTGCCTCTGTTTGATAGAAACCAGCGTTAAGGCTGAGTGTTAAACGGTTCGATGCACGGTATTCTACCGCAGGGGCAAAAAATGTTGTCCTTCTAAAACCAGCATCCTGAAAGCTGCCCTGGTATTGGTAAGCTGCGTTCATCCTAAATAATAACTTCGAATTCTTTTTAGCTGGTCCGTAAACGTCGGCTGTTATTCTGTTCAGTCCGAAGCTTCCGGTAAGATAAGATATCTCTCCACCTGCCGTATCAATGGGCTTTTTGGTTACAATATTGATGAGGCCACCAAACGATACCACTGCGCCGCCAAAAAGTGTTCCTGACGGACCCTTAATCAGCTCAACCCGTTCGATATTGGATGGATCGATTTCACCATTGGTTTGCGATGGTAACCCATCAACCAATGCAGCTTCGGTTCTAAAACCTCTCATACTATAATACGATGCACCATCAGTATTAATGCCCCTCGATCCCTGAATTTTATAAACCCCGGGAGAATTTTTAAGCGCATAGCTGAAATCCGTAATCATTTGTTCGTTTAACAAGGTTTTTGGGATGGTGGTATAAACCTGAGGGTTATCTAAATTTGCCAAAGGCATTTTTGCTGCCGTAGTGGTTTTTTTTACCGAAAATCTATTGGTTTCACCGCCATTAATCACTACCTCATCCAATTCTGAATGGCTTTCGCGTAAAGTAAAATCTGCGCTAACTTTCGTGCCGGCTTTGATGTTGATTTCTCTGCTCTGACTTTCTAAGCCAATATAGCTAACAAAAAGTGTATGTGCGCCTTCTGGTATATCACGAAACCGGTAATTCCCATCAGCGTCAACAATCGTAGTGCGTAAGCGATCGAGACTAACACTTACAAATTGGGCAGGTTTTCCTTCTGCAGTAATTACCTTACCACGAACTTCGCCCTTAGCCTGTTGTTTAATGGTAATGTCTTTCCCGCTAGCCGTAAAGGTCAGTCCGGTTTTTTTAGCTAATTCGATCAGGATTTCGTTAACCGATAAAGCTGATGGTGATAAGGTAATGGTTTTGTCCAGCTCAGTATTGAGATCACTGTAGATAAAATTCAGGCCTGCCTTTTTTTCAAGTTGTTCGAGTGCGGCACGTAATTTTAGTGTTCGTGGAGAAATGTTTACAGTTGCCTGCTGAGCAAAACTGTTGCTCGAGAGCAGGAGGCATAGCAAAATACAAAAGGCTGAGAGAACAGACTTTAAATTCATAAATTTGTAATTGATCATTGATTGTGAGAATTGATGGTAATTTTAACTACCGGGGTGTTGACGCACTTCCGGTAGTTTCTTGTTTAATTTTTATTTATAGACTTCAATATATTTTCCTGAATTTTTAAAGCGATAATCAGAAGCCCGCTCCATAAGTTGTAGCACTCTGCTTATAGACTGTTCTCCAAACTTTCCGCTAATGGGTTTATCAAGTTGGCAGCTGATTTTGAATTTAAATCCATATCGGTTCTCGAGCGTCTCCAGTACCTCGGGCATAGGTGTATCATTAAAACGGATCGTACCGGTTTTCCATGCTGTTACCCCACTGGTATCTACCTGAGTAATGCTTAAAAGATGTTGATTGTGTTTATTGAAAGTTAAACTTTCTCCTGGTTTTAGGATACTCAGCGCACCATTTTTCGGTTGGAAACTAATCTTGCCCTGGGTAAGGGTAACCTCAAGAACAGGTGCTGATTTTAGATTGCGCACATTAAACCTCGTTCCAAGGACCTTAATTTCACTGTTGGCGCTATTTAAGATAAAGGCTTGTGCGGAATTATGTCGGATAATAAAGAAGGCTTCACCAGAAAATAGCGTTACATTTCTTGTGGTTTTGTCGAATTTACTGGGGTAAGAAATTTTACTTCCTGGTTGAAGTTCTACTTTGCTGCTGTCGGGCAGGGTAATGGTACTGGGTTGCCCAAACGGGGCATTAAATACTATATTTTGCGTCTGGTGTTTCTGCTGGTTAAAGAAGAAAAATCCAGATGCCAGCGCAATACTAGCGGCTATCGATCCATAGATCAGCCATTTGAAATTGATTTTTCTTTGAATCGGCTTTAGGTGAGGCTGAATGGCTGAATAAATCTCCGCCTGAATACGCTCATCCTCAATTTTTGATCCTTCAGGGAATTGCTCGTCGGCAAGCCATAACTCAACCTGTTTTTGCTCCGAAGGACTGCATTTGCCTTTAGCATACCTTTCCAGTAAGTCGGCATCGATATCTTCCATACCTATATCTACCCTTAAGATGGGATTACCCTACGCGAAATCTGAAAAATATTTTATTTGAGGATGATTGGATACTTTAAGCAGGGTTGAGAACTGCCCTAAACTCCTTAAGTACACGCGAAATATGTTTTTCAACCGTTTTTACAGCTATTCCCAATTCTGATGCAATTTCTTTATAACTCAGCTGCTGTTCTCTGCTCAGTAGAAAGATGCTTTTAGTTGGTTCTGTGAGGTTTGATATAAACACTTCAAGTTCTCCTGAAAGTTCTTTATCAAGCAGCATCGCCTCCGGATTGTATCGTAAAGCTTCAATCTCGCTGCCAAAGTTTACATCCGTAATTTCTTCCTGTTGTTTCTTGTTCCTGAAAAAATTAAGAATCTGATATTTGGTACACCGGGCAAGATATTTGGATGCTTCCACCTCATTTTCAAATGTGATTTCCCTTTTCCAGATGGATAAGAATATATCCTGACAGATATCTTTGGCGATTACCTCGTCGCCACATTTTGATAGCGCTAACCCATAAACATTGCCCCAATGTAGATTAAAGAAATCGATAAATTGCTGGTTGTTCATATCTGTTTGGAGGATATGCGGCAAATATAAGCTTATTTAGACTTGTTACAAATAGTGGCTGTGTTTTTATTTGAATGTTGGCAAAGATTATACCCATTGCTATTTCATGGAGCAAAAAAAAGCACCAATCTTTATCAGATTGATGCTTTTCGTAGCCCGTAGGGGAATCGAACCCCTGTTTCCAGAATGAAAATCTGGCGTCCTCACCCCTAGACGAACGGGCCATTTTCAGTATTTTAATTTCCAGTTATCATTTGCAATTAAAACTGCCAATTGATAACGACCAACTGAATTGGTAGCGGGGACACGACTCGAACGTGCGACCTTCGGGTTATGAGCCCGACGAGCTACCAACTGCTCCACCCCGCACTCTATGTTGTCATTTTAACCTTCGGGTTATGAGCTCAGCGAGCGTACTCCCGAAGTTTCGGGACTCCACCCCGCACTCTCATGTATTTTTAAGGAATACCAACCTTCAATTTTGCAGTGTTGAAACTGATAAAAAAAACTGCTCAGCTCTTGTAGCGGTTTCGTAGCCCGTAGGGGAATCGAACCCCTGTTTCCAGAATGAAAATCTGGCGTCCTCACCCCTAGACGAACGGGCCATTTTCAGCATTTTAATTTCCAGTTTACAATGTGCAATTAAAACTGCCAATTGTAAACCACCAACTGAATTGGTAGCGGGGACACGACTCGAACGTGCGACCTTCGGGTTATGAGCCCGACGAGCTACCAACTGCTCCACCCCGCACTCTATACAACTCGTTTTTTTCTTTGAATTAAATCCTTAACTCTGTTTCCGAATTGGAATGCAAAGATATAATTCGTTTCTTTGTGCTGCAAATTTTTTTTAAAAAATATTTTAATGGCGCATAAAGCAGGTTTTGTTAGTATAATAGGTAAACCAAATGTAGGTAAATCTACCCTCATGAATGTGCTTGTAGGCGAGCGACTTAGCATTATAACTCCTAAGGCACAAACCACAAGACACCGCATTTTAGGGATCGTAAATGAAGAAGAATATCAGATCGTTTTCTCTGATACTCCGGGTATAATTAAGCCAAAATACAGTTTACAAGAGAGTATGATGAGCTTTGTTAACGGATCTTTGACTGATGCGGACGTACTTTTATTCGTAACCGACATTAATGAAGAGCATGATGAGGAAGACGTTCTGGAAAAAATTCTGAACCGTAATATCCCAACAATTGTACTCATCAATAAAATCGATAAAGCATTACAGGAACAGGTTGACGAGAAGATTGCCTACTGGCAGGAGAAGCTAAATCCGGTTGCTATTTATGCCATTTCGGCTTTACATAAACACAATGTCGACGGATTATTGGACCGCGTACTGGAAATGTTGCCAGAACATCCACCATATTATGATAAAGAAGATTTAACCGATCGCTCAGAACGTTTCTTCGTTTCTGAGATTATTCGTGAAAAAATCTTCCTTAATTATCAGAAAGAAATTCCTTACAGTACCGAGGTCATTGTGAAGAGTTTTAAAGAAGAAGAAATGAAAAACGGTAAAGGTGCCATGATCAGGATTACTGCAGAAATTGTGGTAGAACGCGATTCGCAAAAGAACATTTTAATCGGTACGGGCGGGAGTATGTTGAAAAAGGTGGGTACCGAGGCACGTTTAGAAATCGAGAAGTTTTTAGATAGCAAGGTTTTCCTGGAAATGTTTGTTAAAGTAATCCCTGACTGGAGAAGCAAAAAGAATTATTTAAAAAGCTTCGGTTACGATAATTAATTTCGAATTTTAGGAGATGAAGAAAAGTTTAACGTTTCTCTTGCTGTTGATCGGTACAACAGTTTTTGCCCAGGAATCAAACAATGGTAAAAAATTGTGGGCAAAATCTATCCTGAATGAAAAAGCACCGGATTTGGTTGTGGAAAAGTGGATTTCGAAACAGCCCGATACCAAAGGCAAGTTTGTCTTAATCGATTTTTGGGCAACCTGGTGCGGGCCATGCCGGGCATATATCCCTACATTAAACGATATTCAAAAGAAATATGCTGATAAAATGGTAATTATTGGTGTTTCTGATGAAGCAGCAGAAAAAGTAGAAGCTTTTAGTAATCCTAAAATCAACTATTTTGAAGCTATTGATACGAAGGGAACGGTAAAAGACTCACTTCAGGTTAAAGGTATTCCGCATGCTATTTTAATTGATCCGAAAGGAATAGTAAGGTGGGAGGGTTTCCCATTATTGCAGGGAAATCAATTAACCGAAGAAGTCATAAAAGGACTTTTAGAGAAGTATAAAAATTAATATTAATAGAGGTTACGAAAAATAACCGTACCTTTGCAGCCCGAAATAAATCGGTTAGTAGTTGATAGTCAATGGCTGATAGCCAAATAGTTTGAGCAGCTTGCCTAAACACCACGACCATTAACTATAAGCCATTAACTATCAAAAGAACACCCATGAGTAATATTATAGCCATCGTAGGCAGGCCAAACGTAGGCAAGAGCACCCTTTTTAATAGACTAACAGAAAGCCGTAAGGCCATTGTAGATGATATGAGCGGCGTAACCCGCGATAGGCACTATGGTGTGGGCGAATGGATAGATAAACAATTTACCGTAATCGATACGGGTGGTTACGTAGCCAACTCAGAAGATGTTTACGAAGCCGCAATCCGCGAGCAGGTAATGATCGCCATCGAAGAAGCCAGTGTTTTGGTTTTTATGGTCGATGTAACTACAGGCATTACCGATTTAGATGATGATATTGCGCAGGTATTGCGCAGAAGTAACAAACCGGTTTTTGTTTGTGCAAATAAAGTAGATAATACCGCTTTATACAATGAAATCCATACTTTTTATGGTTTTGGACTAGGCGAAGTATATCCATTGTCATCCATGACAGGTTCTGGAACAGGAGAGTTATTGGATGAAATTGTTAAAAATTTCGAAGATATTGCGGAAGAGGAAAACCAGCTGCCTAAAATTACCATTGCAGGTCGTCCTAACGTGGGTAAGTCTTCTTTGGTTAATGCATTAATTGGTAAAGAACGTAATATTGTTACCGCAAATGCAGGTACAACCCGCGATTCGATTAAAATCCATTATAACCAGTTCGGTCATGAATTTATGTTGATCGATACCGCCGGATTACGTAAAAAAACAAAGGTTAAAGAAAACTTAGAGTTTTATTCGGTTATGCGTACCATTAAAGCTTTAGAAGAGGCTGATGTGGTAGTATTAATGATTGATGCGGTAGAAGGAATCGAAAGTCAGGATATTAATATTTTCCACCTGGCCGAGAAGAACAAAAAAGGGATCGTAATTCTGGTTAACAAATGGGATTTAATTGAAAAAAATACCCAGACCATGAAAGCTTTCGAGGAGCAGATTCATGAGCGTATCCGCCCGTTTACCGATGTGCCGATCATTTTCACATCTGTATTAAACAAACAACGTATTTTCAAAGCCATTGAAGCGGCTTTAGAAGTTTATAAAAACCGGAGCAAGAAAATTCCTACATCTAAATTAAATGATGTGATGTTGCCATTGATCGAGAAATTCCCGCCACCGGCATTAAAAGGAAAACACATTAAGATTAAATACATCACACAAATTAATGCCACTTCGCCAATGTTTGCCTTTTTCTGCAACTTGCCTCAGTACATTAAAGATCCGTATAAACGTTTCATTGAGAATAAATTAAGGGAAAACTTTGATTTTTCCGGTGCACCAATCCAGATTTATTTCAGACAGAAATAAGGTAAGGTTGAAGGTTTAAAGGTGGAAGGCGTAAGGTCAATATACCTACAAATCAACGTATTTAAAACAGGGCTGTTTCTTTGAGAAATAGCCCTGTTTTTGTTTGCTTGTCAAGATTTGTAATCTCGTCGCAGGGTGTTGTGGATTTTGAAATCCACCAAAAGCCAGGATTTGTCCATCCCGGCTAACAGATAAAAATTTACCCTTACCTTTGCCTCATGCAATTACAAGTTCTAAATAGCCAGACAACTGATATCGATACCATTTTCCAATTTTATGATATGGCTATAGCTCATCAAAAGAAAGTGTTTAACAAACACTGGCAAGGCTTTAGCAGGGAAATGGTACAGGCCGAAATTGATGAAAACCGTCAATATAAAATTCTGGTAGATGGCTTAGTGGCCTGTGTATTTGCTGTTACCTTTAACGATAGCTTGATTTGGGGTGATCGCGACCACGATGCAATTTATATCCATCGGATTGTAACCCATCCCGAATTTAGAGGTTATTCTTTTGTGAAAGAGATTATCAAATGGACCAAAGATTACGCAGCAAAAAACAACATTAAATTTATCAGAATGGATACCTGGGCCGACAATGAAAAACTGCTCGAATATTATACGGGTTGCGGTTTTGATTATGTTGGTGTAGTAACCATGGAAAAAACTGATGGATTACCAAAACACTATGAAGGAATTAGTTTAAGTCTGTTTGAGATTGTGCTATAAAAACTGGAATTTTTATAAAGCAATCGTCTTGCTGAAATAAACGATCCTCATGCTGAACTTGTTTCAGCATCTCTCATGTAAAAAAATAACCTTTGGGTAGATCCTGAAATAAATTCAGGATGTTGGTAAAATTTACCTCAATTCAATTTTCCAGCTTAACATATCATCAACTTCTCCAATATGGGTAAAGTTGTTTTTTTCCAATATAGAATAAGAGGCTACATTATCTTTCGTGGTGGCCGCAAAAACAGATTTTACCTTGGGCTGCTCCTTTGCCCATTCTATTATCCTGCCAACGGCTTCAGTCATAAATCCTTTTCCTCTAAATTCTTCGTAGGTACCATAACCAATTTCGATTTCGCCATTGGGATCGGGCTCACCAACAAAACAGATATCGCCTACCATTCTATGATCGGGTTTGGATATAATCGTCCATAAAGTATGGTACAGGTAATCTTTATCCTTATCGAAAACGTTAGGTAAAATGGTTTGTTCCAGCGCATCGTGAAGAGAAGGCGAAATGTTTTTCTTTGTTGGCAAAAGGCCTAACTCCTGTTCAAGGGAATGATCATCTTTAATATATTTTAAGAGCTGATTGTGTGTTAAGGGTTTTAAAATGAGGCGTTGTGTTTCTATCATTATTGAGATTGTTAGACAGACTAATATAATACTTTGAGTTTTGAATAACCAAAATTTTAGAACAAGCTTTTGTTAAAAAACGATGTCCTGGATTTATTAAAAATGAGGGGCGAAATTAATAAACCTTTATTACCTGGCCTGTTACAATACCCAGCACGCTTTTCTCGTAGGCTTTGACTACTTTATCCATGGTAACTGGAATTTCGCCGGGAAATGAATCGAAATAAGCGGGCGAATCTTCAACCACATTAGGGCTGATGGCGTTTAAACGAACCCCGTTTTTAAGTTCCGGAGCAGCCGCGAGGACAAAAGAATTTAACCCTCCATTTACTGCGCTTAGTGCGGCGCCTGCTGCAACCGGATGATCGGCCAATATGCCCGATGTTAGCGTAAATGAGCCACCTTTATTAATGTAGTGCTGACCGATAAGCACCAGGTTAACCTGCCCCAATAGTTTATCCAGCAGGCCACGCTTAAATACTTCCCCTGTCATTTCACTTACAGGTGCAAAAGGACCTTTTCCGCTGGTACTAATCAGTGCATCGAAAGGACCTATCTGCTCAAACATGGCTTTAATCGATGCTTCATTGGTAATATCTACCTGAACATCGCCCTTGGTATTTCCTACGCGGATTATCTCATGTTTTTGCGCAAAAGCTTCGGCTACTTTTTTGCCCAGTGTACCTGTTGCGCCTACAATTATTATTTTCATATAAAGCAGTTTAATGTGCGAATACTAATTTAGCATCGTTATTAAACATCAGCTTTATTAAAATGTTTGTATAACAGGTTAATCCTGCAACATCATTTCAGCTTTAAGATCAGCAATTAAAAGATCGATATGTGATTGCATGACGTTTGGCATACAGATGATATGCGAATGTCCCTGTTCTGCTGCCAGCTGCCATTTTTTACAGATGTTTGCAGATGGGGTAGGGAAGTTCACGGTGATGGCATTTACATTCCGCCAGGCTGCAATACCAATCGCTTTAAGTTTGTTTTCTGTATAAGCTGCTGTTGCCAAACTGTGCATCGCCCTGCTTTTTAATCCTGCTAAGCCCAAGCGTTTAATGCTGTGCCATAGAAATAAGGGACTATGGCCATTTCTGGATCCGGTAATGGTGGTATCAACACTTCCGATATAAGCTACTGAACGGGCAATGCGGTCACGGTTCGATTTTTTGGCCACCACCACTCCGCAAGGCATCGGCGAGCCGAAAAACTTGTGACCACTAATGGCAATGCTGTCTGCACCATCTTCAAAGTCGAATGCTGGTCTTGGCTCAATTAAGGCACTGTACGTGCCAGACAGTGCCGCATCGGCGTGAATATAATAATGTTGGATAGCCAGTTTTTTTAAAATGCTTTTAATTTTGGCCACATCATCACGCGCTTCGGTCATGGTGGTGCCAATATTGGCCATAATAATAACAGGCATATGGCGGTTCATCCTGATGGTGTGTTCAAGGTCTTCGTAATCGATTTCTCCGTTTTCCTGTGTGCGGATCACGATGTTCGACATATTGAGTAGATGCAGGTTTTTTTGAACGCTATAATGTGTAGCTTCAGAATAATAAACCATTCCTTTAGGATGTAATTCGCGGGCGAGGTATAAGCCATATAGATTGCCTTCTGAGCCACCATTGGTTACATAACCCCACCAATTATCAGCAGGGGCACGGAAAAGTTCGGCAAAAAACTGCACGACTTCTTTTTCCAGTTCACGAGAGCCTACGCCATAGGTTGAAGTAACAAAAGGATCGCCCAGGTTGTTCATCGGATATTTTAAAAAATCGGATAATGCCTGATAGTCGAAGTCTTTTGAAACAGGATAACCTAAAAATAAATCGGTCTGTTCCTTAACCTTTTCTAATAGATCATTTAATACCTGTTGATCCTTTTCCTGTAATTTGCTCGCTTCCATAAAAAATATGATTTACGGGCAAAATTAACAAAACAAAATATAGTATTATGGTTAGTGTTTAATTAAGAATATTATGTTGTATTATTTGGTTTGGTCGAAATTAAAATTTAATTCTAGCTATGCATTTATCCTCCATGAAATATAAAATATGGCTACTGAAGGTTAAGGAGTGCTTGCCTTACCGCATTGTCGGTCTGGTTTGCTGCCTTGTAGTAGCCCACATCGCCCAGGTAATAGCGACAAAGCAAAGCTTTAAGGTCGTTTAAGATCACATTTTTCGAATTGTATAACTGGAAACGATCTATTGTTACATTTTTGCGTTGTAGAAACCCGATAAAGTCTTTAAAGTCGTTATCGTTCATGGTAAAAATATTGATGTTCTGCTCTACAAAACTGGCGCTGTACTTATTGGTGAGGACATTAAATACATAATCAGAAAGTACTTTCTTGCTCACCAGGTTACTGTAAAACTTATTGTAGCCTGTTGTATCTAATTTCACAAATACATCTGGCTGGATACCACCAATGGGCTTAATTTTTCTGCCAGGCTGAACATTTACGCCTTCAGCTTTCTCAATAGAATCCTGAAAAGAGGTACGGTCTCCGGTAAGCTCTCCATCCATCATGCGTTCGTCTAATTCATGTTTGTAGGCATCATAACCTTTCTTGTACGATTTTTGAATGCTACGGCCGGATGGGGTATAATATCTCGCGATGGTTAAGTTCAGCGCTGAGCCATCGCCAAAGGCAAATTGTTCCTGTACCAAACCTTTACCAAAAGAGCGGCGGCCAACTATAATCCCGCGCCCCAAATCCTGAATGGCCCCAGCTACAATTTCGCTGGCAGATGCGGTATTTTCATTAATCAACACCGCCAGTTTACCATTTTGAAAAGCACCTGTTCCGGTAGAGAAATAATCGGTACGTGGTTCGTGTTTGCCCTGTGTATACACGATAAGTTTATTCTCTGCTAAAAACTGGTCGGCCAAACCTGTAGCTGCGGTAAAATAACCACCGCCATTATCACGTAAATCAAGAATCAGTTTTTTCATGCCCCTTGCTTTCAGGTTATTGGCTGCAGCAGAGAAATCGTTATCGGTATTGGCGCCAAATTTACTAATCCGCACATAACCTGTTTCGTTATTGATCATGTAGGCGGCATCAATGCTACTGATGTTTACTTTTCCACGGGTAACCATAATGCGGTTACTTTGCGGAGCGCCCGGGTGTAAAAGGACTACACTCACACCAGTACCTGATCTACCTTTAAAACGACCGGTAAGTTGATCTTTGGGCAGGTTTCGTCCGCTTACTACAGCCGTATCAATACTCAGGATTTTATCGCCCAATTTAATGCCCGCTTGGTAAGCCGGTCCGTCTTTAACCACACCGGTCACCATCATGGTATCGTTAAGCATGTAATATTCTATGCCTACACCTTCAAAGTTCCCTTCCAGGTTATCGGTCATATCTTGCGCATCAGTTGGTGGCAGGTAAACACTATGCGGATCGAGTTGGTGTAAAACGCTATCGATAGGTAAATTCTGAAGCGAATCGGTATTGATGTCATCAACATAATTGCCGTTGATGATGTGTAGGATTTCGTTTAATTTTTCGTCGCTATTGCTGGCTAGCTGAGGACTCTTTTTAATGCCAAAGCCTTGATCTTTAATAAATTTTATGCCCAAAAACATACCCACTATTAAAATTACAGAATAGCTTACAGCGATCAGTATGTTATTTCGGGTATTTTTTTTCATCAGCGTTACTGCAAATTTATGAAAATTAGCGAGTTGATATATTTTTTAACTGCATTTTCATGTCTTTTGTTTATAATATTTAACATTAATTAACGGGGGGAAGGCTTCACTTGAAATTTATGACAGATATTTTTGGGTTTTTAGCGCAGTTTTTAGAAAGAATTTACCGAATTTTATCAAAATTAAATTTATGAATAGAGTTACCGAGCAAGAATCTAACTATGACCACATCGATCAGATGTCGGTGTTAGAAGTTTTGCAGGGCATTAATAACGAAGATAAAACTGTAGCATTTGCAGTTGAAAAATCTTTGCCTCAGATCGAAAAATTAACTTCGGCAGTTGCCGAGCGCATGAAAAAAGGTGGTCGTCTTTTTTATATTGGTGCAGGTACGAGCGGCCGTTTGGGTGTAGTAGATGCATCAGAATGCCCGCCTACATATGGTGTTCCTTTTGATTGGGTTGTTGGGATAATTGCCGGTGGCGATACTGCAATTAGAAGAGCAGTAGAATTTGCTGAAGATGATGCCGAACAAGCCTGGAAAGATCTTCAGGAATTTGAAATTAATGAAAAAGATTGTTTGGTTGGCCTGGCCGCATCGGGTACTACACCGTATGTAATTGGTGGTTTAAACACGGCACGTAAGCATGGCATTTTAACGGGTTGCATTGTTTGTAATACCGGCGGACCTATTGCTGCAGAATCGGATTTTCCGGTTGAAGTGGTGGTTGGACCTGAGTTTGTTACCGGTTCTACACGGATGAAATCGGGCACTGCACAGAAACTGGTGTTAAACATGTTAAGCACTACTGTTATGGTTCAACTGGGGCGTGTTGTGGGTAATAAAATGGTTGATATGCAGTTAACCAATCATAAACTGGTAGACCGCGGTACACAAATGGTTGCCGATGAGTTAAATATTGGTTATGAGGAAGCCGCCGAATTGTTAACCCGTTACGGAAGTGTACGTAAAGCTGTTGCAGCAAGACATTAAAAAGGAGAGCATGTTTGAGTGATAGAATTAAAGAATGATTGAGCTTAGCACAATACCAAACATTCACTCATTCATAATTAGAAAGAAGTATGCACGAAATTGAGCCTTATTATCAGTGGAGAGATGATTACATTTCGGCAGAAGATGAGCGATCGCCATTTTACAATACCGAATATTCAGAACTTTACTTCGATAAGCAGATTTATAACTTTTTATTGCACCCGCAGTGGGACGAATTTGGTTCGAGTACCCTGTACATGAAGGTGTTATATGCCGATTACGATCGCAGTTATGCCATTATCGAGTTTATAGGCGAGTGGAATGATGCCATTAATAACGATATTATGCTGCTGAAACGCGATATTTTAGAGCTGATGATGGATGAAGGTATTAATAAATTTATCCTGATCGGAGAAAATGTGCTAAATTTCCATGCTTCTGACGATAGTTATTACGAAGAGTGGTTTCAGGAAGTAGAAGACGGCTGGATTGTTGGGGTAAATTTTCAGCAACACGTTATTACCGAGTTTCGCGACAATAACATCGATTATTACATTAACTTTGGTGGTGCTTTTGACAACCTGCCATGGCGCACCTTAAAACCTTTACAGTTCTTTAAAAAAGTTGAAGAACTACTGACAAAAAGATTAAACTAAATATTTATTTTTATATAGTTAAATACATAAAATTTAAAATGGAACAACAAAATTATCAATATCAGGACAACAGTGTTTTTGTACAGGAAAAATCTGCATCTAAACGTTTCTTCGGAAATGTTTTCTTATGGATGTTCGTCGCATTAGCTGTTTCTACAGTTGCAGCTTATTTTATCGCCAGTACACCGGCGGTATTGGATTATCTTTTATCCTATAACCCACAAACAGGTAAGGGCGGCTTTACCGTTTTAGGATACATCGCAATATTTGCTCCTCTAGGATTAGTATTCTTAATGGGTGCTGGTATGCAGCGAATGTCTTATCAGGCATTAATCGGTGTGTTTTTGCTTTATTCTATATTAACAGGAGTAATGCTCAGCTTTATCTTGTTAACTTATTCCTTGCCATCAGTTGTAATTAGTTTTGCTGCGGCTGCTGCGATATTTGCGGTAATGGCAATAATGGGATATACCACAGATACCGATTTAAGTAAATTTGGCCCTATATTATTTGCAGGTGTAATCGGTTTGGTGATCATCAGCATAATCAATATGTTTTTAGGTAGCTCAACATTGGGTTACATTATGGGTTTTATCGGAGTGGCGATTTTTACTGCATTAACTGCGTACAAAGTTCAGGAGCTTAAAAGAATTGGTGAAGGATTAGATGAAAATGGAAACACTTTAGGTGTAAATGAGAGCAAAAAGCTAGCAATTATGGGTGCGTTGTCGCTTTATATCACTTTTATCAACTTGTTTTTGTCGCTGTTACGCATTTTCGGTAACAGAAGATAAACCTAAATAACAGAACAATATTCTTAAGGCTGCGCAGTTTTGCGTGGCCTTTGTAATTTTATTTGGTAGCGAAGCGATAATTTTTGGAATTGATGTTGCTTTGTTGCATTTTTGTATGCTTATTAAGAAAGACGGAGGGATTAGACCCAACGAAGTCTTAGCAACCTGTAACCATACAAGGTGCTAAATTCTATTCTGCAAATAGCGGAAACAGATAAGTTTAGGATTACGATTCACGTACCAACTTTTTAAATAAGCCTTTTAGGATGTAATAATGTATAATGGAAGATGTATGATGTGTCTTGCCATTTTCCATTTTCCATCCCACATTTTACACAACAAATGGGTATAAGAGAAGAATTAGAAAAACGTATTTTGGTGATTGATGGTGCAATGGGTACCATGATTCAGCGATATACCTTAACCGAAGAAGATTTTAGAGGGGAGCGATTTAAAAACCATCCCTGTGATGTAAAAGGCAATAACGATTTGCTCAACATCACACGTCCGGATATTATTAAAACAATACACCTGGAGTACCTGGCGTCTGGTGCCGATATTATCGAAACCAACACATTTAGTACACAGCGCATTTCCATGGCCGATTACCAGATGGAAGACCTTTCTTACGAAATGAGTTTCGAAGGTGCACGTGTAGCAAAAGAAGCCGTAAACGAGTTTATGGCTGCAAATCCAGACCGTAAATGTTTTGTGGCTGGTGCTATTGGCCCAACCAACCGTACCCTTTCCATGTCGCCTAATGTAAACGACCCTGGTTTTAGGGCGGTTTATTTTGATGAGCTGGAAGCCGCTTATTACGAGCAGGTACGTGGTTTGGTTGATGGTGGTTCGGATGTATTATTAATCGAAACCATTTTCGATACTTTAAATGCTAAAGTGGCCATTGTAGCCATTAAAAAATATGAAGAGGTAATTGGCCGTAAACTGGAGATCATGATTTCCGGCACCATTACCGATGCTTCCGGAAGGACACTTTCAGGTCAAACTGCCGAAGCTTTCTTAAACTCTGTCATGCATGCAAAACCATTAAGTATTGGTTTTAACTGTGCTTTGGGTGCTAAAGAAATGCGTCCGCATATTGAGGAACTCGCTGCAAAAGCAGGTTGTTATGTTTCGGCTTATCCGAATGCAGGCTTGCCAAACGAATTTGGTGCTTATGATGAACAACCGCACGAAACGGCACATTTGGTTGATGACTTTATTGCATCAGGTTTTGTGAACATCGTGGGAGGCTGTTGTGGTACTACACCAGAACATATTGGCTGTATTGCTAAAAATGCAAGGAAAGCCGAACCCCGCAAAATTCCGGTACTGGAGCCTTACATGCGTTTAAGCGGATTGGAGCCTGTAACCATTACCCCGGAGAGCATTTTCGTAAATATTGGTGAAAGAACCAATATTACAGGATCTCCTAAGTTCTCCAAGCTGATTTTGGGTGGCGATTACGAAGCTGCACTGGCTGTTGCCTTACAACAGGTTGAAGGTGGTGCGCAGGTAATTGATGTGAACATGGATGAAGGGATGTTGGATTCAGAAGCCGCGATGACTAAGTTTTTGAACCTCATTGCTTCTGAACCGGATATTGCCAAATTGCCAATCATGGTCGATTCATCTAAATGGTCGGTTATCGAAAATGGCTTAAAATGTTTACAAGGAAAAGGCATCGTAAACTCCATCTCATTAAAAGAAGGTGAAGATAAATTCCGCGAAAGCGCCCGCAAAATTATGCAATACGGTGCTGCTGTGGTAGTCATGGCTTTTGATGAGCAAGGTCAGGCCGATAATTACGAGCGCAGGAAAGAGATTTGTAAAAGAAGTTACGATATCCTGGTAAACGAAATTGGTTTTCCGGCAGAGGATATTATTTTCGACCCGAACATCTTAACCGTAGCAACAGGACTCGAAGAGCATAACAATTATGCTGTCGATTTTATAAATGCCACCCGTTGGATCAAAGAAAACCTGCCTCATGCTAAAGTGAGCGGAGGGGTTTCTAACATTTCTTTCTCTTTCAGGGGGAATAATACCGTTCGCGAAGCGATGCACTCTGCATTTCTTTATCACGCCATCCAGGCTGGTTTAGATATGGGGATTGTGAACGCCGGAATGTTGGAGGTTTATCAGGAAATTCCACCCGAATTGTTAGAAAGGGTAGAAGATGTGCTCTTAAACCGCAGAGACGATGCCACGGAGCGTTTGGTAGAATATGCCGATACCGTAAAATCGAAAGGTAAAGAGGTGGTTAAAGATGAAGAGTGGCGGAAAGGTTCTGTTGAAGAGAGATTATCTCATTCCTTGGTTAAAGGAATTGTTGAATATCTGGATGATGATGTGGAAGAAGCCAGACAAAAATATGCCCGCCCGATTCAGGTGATCGAAGGGCCATTGATGGACGGGATGAACATTGTAGGTGATTTATTCGGTGCGGGAAAAATGTTCTTGCCTCAGGTGGTAAAATCGGCAAGGGTAATGAAAAAAGCCGTGGCTTATTTATTGCCGTTTATCGAACAGGAGAAACTGGATAATCCGGATCAGGATCAGAATTCGTCAGCAGGAAGAGTATTGATGGCGACTGTAAAAGGTGATGTGCACGATATTGGGAAAAATATTGTGGGCGTAGTACTGGCTTGTAATAATTTCGAGATTGTTGATATGGGCGTAATGGTTCCGGCACAGGAAATCATTAAAAAAGCCAAAGAAATAAATGCCGATATTATTGGATTAAGTGGATTGATTACGCCATCACTAGATGAAATGGTTCACTTTGCTAAAGAAATGGAGCGCGAAGGTTTTACCATTCCATTAATTATAGGTGGTGCCACAACCTCAAGAATCCACGCTGCAGTAAAAGTAGCGCCAAATTATTCAGGACCTGCTATCCACGTGTTAGATGCTTCCAGAAGTGTTACCGTTTGCAGCACCTTGATGAATCCGGAAACAAAAGATGAATATGTAGCAGGCATCAGGGCTGAATATGATAAAGCCCGTGAAGCGCATTTAAATAAACGATCGGATAAACGTTTTAAAACACTGGAAGAAGCCCGCGAAAATAGGTTTAAGATCGATTTTCAACCCAACTTACCTGTTCCGGAATTTACAGGAACAAGGGTTTTCGATAATTATCCTTTAGAAGAACTGGTTCCTTACATCGATTGGACACCATTTTTCCATACCTGGGAACTTCGTGGCAGTTATCCGAAAATTTTCGACGATAAAAATGTAGGCGACGAAGCGAAGAAACTTTTTGATGATGCACAGACCTTATTAAAACGCATCCTCGACGAAAAACTGTTAACAGCAAGAGCCGTAATCGGTTTCTGGCCAGCAAATACAGTAGGAGACGATATTCAGTTGACAGTTGATAGTTCCCAGTTATCAAACGATTCCAAACTGAAAACTGAAAACTCCCAACTGGTAACTATTCACACCCTCCGTCAGCAGGCCGAAAAAGTAGATGGTCAGCCTTATTATGCTTTATCTGATTTTATTGCGCCGAAGGAAAGTGGCATTCAGGATTATTTTGGTGGTTTTGCAGTAACGGCAGGTATCGGGATTGATGAACTGGTCAATGAGTTTGAATCGAATTACGATGATTACAACAGCATTATGGCCAAAGCGCTGGCCGATCGTTTGGCAGAGGCTTTCGCAGAACGTATGCACGAACGTGTCCGTAAAGAATATTGGGGTTATGCACAGGATGAAAATTTGAGCAACCAGGAATTGATTAAAGAAGAATATGCAGGTATCCGTCCGGCACCTGGTTATCCTGCCTGTCCGGAACATACTGAAAAAGGAACTTTATTCCAGTTACTTGATGCGGAGAATAAAATCGGATTGCACTTAACCGAAAGTTACGCCATGTATCCAACAGCGGCGGTAAGCGGATTTTATTTCGCGCATCCCGATTCGAGGTATTTCGGTTTAGGGAAAATCACCAAAGATCAGATTGAAGACTATGCCATCAGAAAGAATATGCCGGTTGAAGAAGTGGAGCGGTGGTTAAGTCCGAATTTAGCTTATTAACCCCCAGCCCCTACAGGGCAGGGAATTGTATACAAATTAAAATTTAAAGTCCCGATTATTCGGGATTAGGGTTATGAAGATTACAGACCATATAAAAAACGCAAAGGGTAAAACCTTATTCTCTTTTGAATTATTACCGCCTGTAAAAGGACAAAGCATACAATGGATTTATGATGCGATTGAACCACTATTGGAGTTTAATCCACCTTTTATTGATGTGACTTCACTCCGTGAAGATTACATTTATAAAGAACAAGCCAACGGTTTGTTACAAAAGGTATCTTATCGTAAGCGTCCGGGTACCATTGCCATTTGTGCGGCCATTATCCATAAATATAAAGTTGATGCTGTTCCGCATTTAATTTGTGGTGGGTTTACCAAAGAAGAAACCGAAAATGCATTGATCGATTTACAGTTTTTGGGTATTGATAATGTGCTGGCCTTACGAGGCGATGCACGTAAGGCAGATGGAAATTTTGTTCCTACACCAGGCGGGCACTGTTATGCTACAGATCTGATTGAGCACATTAAAAACCATAATGAAGGTAAATTTTTGCACGAAGATGTTGAAACCTTTAAAAGCGATTTCTGTATTGGCGTTGCCGGTTATCCTGAAAAGCATTTCGAGGCACCTAATATGAGTACCGATTTTAAATACCTGAAAAAGAAGGTAGAGGCAGGAGCTGAATTTATTGTAACGCAGATGTTTTTCGATAATCAGAAATATTTCGATTTCGTAAAGAAATGCAGGGAAAACGATATCAATGTACCGATTATACCAGGATTGAAGCCCATCAGTACCTTGTCGCAGTTGAATGTGTTGCCTAAGATTTTTCACATCGACTTACCTGATGAGTTGACCGATGCGCTATCGCATGCTAAAAACAATAACGAGGCAAAAGAAATTGGTACGGAAGCGATGATTAAACAATGTAAAGAACTGATTGATTTTGGCGCTCCGGTATTACATTTTTATACGATGGGTCGCCCTGAGCAGACGAAAAAGATTGCGAAGGCTATTTTTTAGCCTAAAAAGCATCGTCATTGCGAGGCACGAAGCAATCTTAAAGCGCTGGGTTAATTAGCGATCGTTGTAGGATTGCTTCGTGCCTCGCAATGACGTATTTTTCTTTATTCCATAAACATTATCATCATGAATAATTTAAATACCGACCAACAAAACCTTGATGCCATCTTAACAACGGTTAAACAGCAGGGCATAGATTATTTAAATCATATTCATGAACGGCCAACAGCCGGTAATACAGAAGTTGAAATCATCCGCGATTTAAGCGATCAGGGTTCTGGTGCCATCGAAGCACTGAAGCAGTTTAACCAACGTTTTGAACCTATTATGGTGGCCTCATCTGGTCCCAGATATTGGGGCTTTGTAACCGGTGGAACAACACCTGCGGCTATCGCCGGCGATTGGTTATCAACGATATATGATCAGAATACGCAAAGTGCAAAAGGTAATGGCGATGTTTCAGCGATCATCGAACTGGAAACCATTCAGTTATTACTTTCGTTATTTAACCTACCCAAAGATTTTTTCGGTGGTTTTGTAACAGGTGCTACACTTTCTAATTTTACCTGTCTGGCTGTTGCCAGACAATGGATTGGCAAACAATTTGGGAAAGATTTCGCCAGGGAAGGCGTGTCGGGCAATGTAAAAGTGTTATCTGCCACACCACATTCATCAGCCATTAAATCCTTATCGATGCTGGGTTTGGGAAGTGGCAATTTTATCCAAGTAAACGTCCTGCAGGGCAACCGCGAAGCCCTGGATGTTAGCGATCTGGAACTTAAAATACAGGAACTAAAAGGAGAACCTTTTATCTTAATTTCTAGCGCCGGAACGGTAAATACGGTGGATTTTGATGATTTTGAAGCCATCAATCTCTTAAAAGAAAAATATAATTTCTGGTGGCATATCGATGCCGCTTTTGGCGGTTTTGCCGCTTGTTCGCCTAAATACAGTCATCTGCTTAATGGCTGGGGAAATGCTGATAGCATTACCGTCGATTGCCACAAGTGGTTAAATGTACCCTACGAAAGCGCTGTGTTTTTGGTGAAAGAAAAACACCAGTTGCTGCAGGTAGAAACTTTTCAGAATTCAAATGCAGCCTATTTGGGCAATCCGATGGAAAATTTTAGTTATTTAAATTTCCTGCCTGAAAACTCCCGCCGCCTAAAAGCTTTACCTGCATGGTTTACACTGACCAGCTACGGAAAACAAGGCTATCAGGAAATTGTAGAAAGTAATGTTGAAGTGGCTTTACAGTTTGGCGATTTCATTAATGAAAATCCAAACTTCGGATTATTGGCACCAGTGCGTTTAAATACCGTTTGTTTTTCGCTAACCGATGAAAGTTTAGTGGCAACATTCCTGAATAAATTAAATGAAAGCGGAAAAGTATTTATGACTCCTACCTTTTATAATGGGAGGAAAGGAATCCGTGCTGCGTTTGTAAACTGGAGAACGTCAGCTGCTGATGTTGAGCTGGCCATTGCCACAATGCTCGAAATTCTTACAGAACTTTAACCTTAAAATTATTGTTTTTAAGGCCTAGGGCTTATATTTGCAGGAATGAAGTTTTATGTCCTTAAATACATCCTCATTAGCTGCATAGCACTAGCTTTTTTCTTGAAAGTGAGCCATGTGGTTTCGTATTTAAGTTATTCTGCCGACAATGTTGAACATTTGTCTACAAACGACGACGCAACAGAGAAAGAAGAAAAGAAAGTGGAACCCGAATATGCCATTCAGCAGATCATGTTTCACGGCGATATGAATTTTACCCTTCAAACTTCAAAAAAGGTAGTTATTCCTGATCATTCGTTTCAGCTGGCTTACTTTCCGGAAGTTTTAACACCGCCACCTTCCGTATAAACTCATCTTTTTAAGTTTATTTTCTGTTTCGCAAACGCGGAACCAATTTTCTATTTCAAAAATTACAACCTAATATATATGAAACGAGCAATTTCATTCGCAGTGCTGTTAATCGCTGCCTCTTTAAAAATCAGCGCACAAGAAGTGGTGCAAAACAATGTTAAACCGGTAGAAAATGCCTTAGGCCAGGTTACTAAACTCGAGCCGGTAAGTTTTACCTATGATAAAGCCTGGGCTGAGAAGTTGAAGTTATCTGCTAAACCACAGTATGGTTTTGTGGGTGCCGATGCAAAGGCAGCCGTTCCAGGGATCGTTTCGGTGCAGTCAAAAGATTACAGTTCCGGAAAAAATGCTTTTAAAAGCGCCACCATTACCAAGGTTGATTATGAAAGTTTAGTGCCGCTTTTGGTGGCCAGTATAAAGGAACAACAGTTACAGATTGAAGAATTGCAACGCGAGTTGAAAACATTAAAATCGCAAGGCGCTAAATAATAGAAATGAGTCGTCATCTCGACTGAAGCGCAGTCCCGAACGTTTGGGAGAGAGATCTATCTCTTTAGATTTCGTTCAGAAGTTGGTCCGGATTTGTAATCCGGACCTTTGTCCTTCGGATTTATAATCCGATTTAAGCTTTAACATTGGTTTTTTATTAAGGATTAAAAATCCTTAGCTCTGTAGACGGGATTGCAAATCCCGCCTAGCAGTGAGTATGAAATAGGCATACTAATCTTATAGTACGTCATTCCCGCGTAGGCGGGAATCTTAATGCCTGTTACCTGCATTAGGATTCCCAATCAAAGTTGGGAATGAGTAACTTTCGAAATAGATTATATTTTACTTACTACCCTTTAAGCAAATACTTTTTAAACCCTTCAAAATCCACACCTAACTGATCAGCATGTTTCGGTTTGCTTTCTAAGGCTTTTACCTGCTCAGGGATTTCTATTTTAGCGGCGATATCTGCAGGGAAAATATCAGGGAATTTACAGGCGTGTGCCGTAGATAAGAAAACAGCTGCACTTTCGTCTGATGGGTTTTCCCTTCTGTATTTTTCAACTGCCAAATAAGCAATCGCGGTATGCGGACAAGCCACATAGTTTAATTTGCTGTTTATTTCTTTAATGCCTGCTAATGTTTCATCATCAGTAAAACGGTAAGCAGTAACCACTTTTTTTATGGCTTCCACATCCTTATGAAACAGATCCATAATGCGCACCCAATTGCTTGGCGCGCCAACATCCATGGCATTCGAGTAGGTTTGGGTCGATGGCTTGGTTTCATAAACACCGCTTTCTAAAAAGCGTGGAACGGTATCATTAACATTGGTAGCTGCGATAAATTGTTTAACAGGTAACCCTAATTTATAGGCCAGTAAACCTGCGCCAATATTCCCGAAATTTCCGCTTGGTACAGAAAACACCACATCTTTAAAACCTTGCTTTTTCAGTTGCGCATAGGTGTTGAAATAGTAAAATGTTTGTGGAATCAATCTCGAAATATTAATTGAATTGGCTGAAGTCAATCTAAATTTAGCATTCAGCTCGTCATCAGCAAAAGCCTGTTTAACCAAAGCCTGGCAATCATCAAAAGTTCCTTTAACTTCAACAGCCCTGATATTTTCGCCGTTGGTGGTTAACTGCAGTTCCTGTATCGGACTCACTTTCCCTTCCGGGTAAAGTATGGTTACCCTGGTATTGGGTACACCCAGGAAACCTAAGGCTACTGCGCCACCAGTATCGCCGGAAGTAGCAACCAGCACATCTAAAAGTTGTTCGCCATCTTTTAAGAAATAAGCCATCACACGGCTCATAAAGCGGGCACCAAAATCTTTAAACGCTAAAGATGGACCATGGAACAATTCGAGAACATAGGTTTTGTCATCTAATTTAACCGCTGGTGCTTCAAAATTTATGGCATCATCAATTAAAGCTTTTAAATCTTCAGCTGGAATTTCATCCTTTAATAGGGTTGAAGCTATTGTGTAAGCAATTTCAGGTAAAGCATATTTTTCGATATTCTGTATGAATTCGGGGTCAAGCTGTGGGATTTCAATAGGCATATATAAGCCTTTATCCTGCGGCATGCTATTAAAAACGGCTTCTTTGAAAGAAACACGTAAATCTTTATTGTTGGTTGAGTATAGTTTCATTTTTAATGAGGTTGGAGGGTTGAAAGGTTGAAGGTTGGAAGGTTTTGGATGCTTAGCCCTCCACCTTTAAACCCTCTACCTTCCAGCCTTACTTAAAGTACTTTTGGTCCTTCGGCGTTAACCGGAGAAACAAAAGCTTTGCTGTTAATATTTATTTTGTGTAAATGTTGCTGTTGCGATTTGGTTATTTTTCTGGCCGTTTCTTCGTCTTTGGTTAATGAGAAGACAGATGGACCAGAACCTGAGATTCCGAAACCGATTGCGCCGTTTTCCATTGCGAGTTTTCTCATTTCTTCAAAACCAGGAATCAAAATCGAACGTGTTGGCTCTACCAGAACGTCTTTCATGCTTCTGCCAATCAGATCAAAATCATTCATAAATAGTCCACTCACTAAACCTGCAACATTTCCCCACTGGGTAACGGCATCTTTTAAGGCCACTTTGCTGCGGATCATTTGTCGTGCATCTTTAGTCGGTACATCTACTTCAGGGTAAACAATTGCGGCATACATGCCGGCAGGAGTAGGTAAAGAGATTACATCAAGTGGATCGTAACTTCTCACCAGTACAAAACCACCTAACAAAGCAGGGGCAACATTGTCGGCATGACCATACCCACAGGCAAGTTCCTCGCCTTTCATCGCGAAAGGAACCAGCTCTTTAGTGCTTAATAAATCGCCCATTAATTTGTTAATGGCAAATAAGCCAGCAACCGTACTGGCCGAACTTGAGCCCAGGCCGCTGCCAATCGGCATTTTCTTATGCAGTTCAATTTCTACGCCTACATCTAAACGGTTGATATGCTTTAAGTAATGTTGTACACTCGCACTTACGGTATTTTTCGCTGCATCTAAAGGCAATCGACCATCATCGCCGGTAATTCCTTTGATCACCACGCCAGGTGTATCGGTAAATCGCATTTCAACTTCATCACCAGGTTCATTTACAGCGAAACCCAATACATCGAAACCACAAACTACGTTGGCAACGGTTGCCGGGGCGAAAACTTTTATACTATCTTTCATTATTAATTGCCTTAACTATTTATTTAATGTACCTACATTGATGATATCTGCAAAAACGCCTGCCGCGGTCACTTCTGCACCTGCACCCGGGCCTTTTACCACCAATGGACGCGATTTATACCGGTCTGTAGTAAAAGAGATAATATTATCGCTTCCCGATAACATATAAAAAGGATGACTGTCATCAACCATTTGCAGACTGATTTCTACATTACCATCTTCCAGTTTGCCGATGTAGCGTAAAACTTTTCCATCGTTGGCAGCTGTTTGTTTCAGGTTCTCAAAATAAGCGGCATTAGCCTGTAATTCTGAATAGAAATCTTCTACTGAAGATGCATTTAAACAAGCTTCTGGCAAAATGTTATCGATTTTCACATCACTGGCTTCTAATGGATAACCGGCATCGCGGGCAAGGATCAGCATTTTACGCATAAAGTCTTTTCCATTTAAGTCGTCGCGTGGATCTGGCTCGGTATAACCCAGTTCCTGCGCTTCTTTTACCGTTTCGTAAAAACCGGCCTCGCCTTTGAAATTATTGAAGATGTAAGAAATCGTACCGGATAAAATGGCTTCAATCCGCGCTACTTTATCACCACTCATCATCAGTTCGCGCAGCGTACGGATAATAGGCAAACCTGCACCTACATTGGTTTCGTAATAAAAATCAACACCGAATTTTCGGGCCGTATCTTTAAATGATTTATACTGGGCATAATCGGCAGAGTTTCCCTTTTTATTACAGGTTACCACAGAGATACTGCTCTCGAATATGCCTTGATAAAATTCAATTGGCGATTCTGCAGCGGTATTGTCGACAAAAACACAGTTCGGTAAGTTTAGGGCTTTCATTTTTGCCACAAAACCTGCTAAATCTGCGGGTTCACCATTTGTATTCAACTCAGTTTCCCAGTTTTCTAACGAAAGACCATCGGCGCTGAAAATCATTTTGCGTGTATTGCTAATGCCAGTTACCTTAACTTGTAAATCGTTATTGGCTGCCAGAAATGGCATCTGCTCCTTTAACTGGTTAAACAAAGTTTTGCCGATATTTCCGGTTCCTAAACAGAAAACGTTCAATGTTCTTTTCAGGTCGGTAAAAAAGGCATCATGCACTGCATTTACTGCTTTCGATAGGTCATCTTTGCTGATAATTACCGAGATGTTATATTCTGATGAACCCTGAGCGATAGCCCTTACGTTGATACCGTTGCGGCCAAGCGCATTAAACAAACGTCCGCTCATGCCTGGGGTACGTTTCATGTTTTCACCCACAATGGCCAATACCGCCAAATTATTTTCAACTTCCGGCAGTTCTAGTTTTTTAGCATCCAACTCCAGTTCAAATTCTTTTTTGATTAAAGAAATGGCCTGCGAAGCATCTGTTGGTTTAACCGCGAAAGTAATGCTGTGTTCTGAAGAGGATTGCGTAATCAATACGACATTGATCTGTTCGCGCGAAAGCAGTGAGAATAACCTCCCGCTAAAGCCTGCCTTACCCACCATGCCACTTCCGGTTAGGTTAATGATGCTGATATGATCGATAGAAGAAATTCCTTTTATGGGTAAACTGGATGCTTTTACATCGCTTTTGATATAAGTTCCTGCGAAATCAGGTTCGAAAGTGTTTTTGATCACAATCGGAATCTTTTTCATAAAAGCAGGGATCATGGTTGGCGGATAGATCACCTTTGCACCGAAATAACTCAGCTCCATGGCTTCGGTATAACTCAGCTCAGGTAAAGAGAAAGCCTTTTTCACCATGCGTGGATCAGCAGTCATCATGCCATTTACATCCGTCCATATTTCAATCTCTTCTGCATTTAAGGCTGCACCCCAAACCGCTGCGGTATAATCAGAGCCGCCACGACCTAAAGTTGTTACCCTGCCGGCAGCATTGCTCGCTATAAAACCAGTAACAAAAAGTACTTTGTCTTTATTTTCCTGGTAAAAATTGTTGATCAGCATTTCGGTCAGCTCAGTTTCAACTTTCGCTTGCCCAAAATTACTGTCGGTTTTAATCAGGTCAGATCCATTAACATAAATTGAATCGCCGATGTTTTTCGAGGCAATATGGCTGATCATAAAGGTAGAACAACGCTCACCATAGCTTAAAATCTGATCTTTGGTCTGCAAGCTCAGTTCGCGCAGATTGGCTACTGCCTGTAACAGATCTTCCAGTTCGTTAAAAAAGATCTTTAATCGCGTAAACACAGGGTTTTGTGCAGCCGCAGGTAAAAGCGAGCGGATGACAGCAAAGTGTTTTGCTTCGATTTCTTTTAAATGGGTATCGTAATCTTCACCACGCTCAGCCATTTCGGCCATTTCGGTAAGTAAATTGGTTACACCACTCATTGCCGATAATACAACTACCGGGCTGTTCTTCTGTTTTTCTTCGCCAACCAGGCGTAAGAGGGTTTTAATGTTCTCGGCCGAACCTACGGATGTGCCGCCGAATTTGAGTACTTTCATTAGTTTATATTGGTTTTAACTGTTTGGTACTGCGCAAATTATTTCATCGTTTGTATTGTTGCTTGTGCAGGTTTCATTCAGCATGGGTTAAAAAAAAAGCGTCCCGATTTTCATCGGGACGCTCTCTGTGTTTTATGTTTTTTCAATTTACAACAAATTAGCCCCGCTGGTTTATACCGGTGGTAATAATAATTGTTGTAATAATTGAAGTGTTAAAATTCATCTCGTCTTGGTGTACTTTGTACACCGTAAAGTAGAAGATTATTTTTTTAAAATGCAAATGTTTTTTGAATTTTATTTCGAAATTTCTATTGAAACGTTTAAACAGATGAAATAGCTGTATTTTTTGAACCCGAAACCAAATCATTCCCCTTCTTGAGCGGTATCAGCAAGGCAGTTTATAAGTAGTTTTAAAATCTTTAGAAAAGGTGCTTTGGTAATGCTTCGGTGATGGCAGCCCTGCTAACCGCTATAGTCCCGATGGCAATGCTTTTTCATCGATGGAGAAATCGGGAGCTGCCGCTTTTATCAGGTTTAGTTAAATTTGGGTTGAGGTGTTATTTGGGTTTGCTAGCTTTCTGGCGCATATTCATTCCCCTCCTTTGGAGGGGTGCCTGCAGGGCGGGGTGGAAATGAGTAAGTATAATTAATTCAAAAAAATATATACTCCATGAATACAAAAGGCAATACTACCCATAATAACCACTGGTAAATATTTCTTGAGAAAGAATAATATAAATGCTATAATGTTAGCAAAAACCAAAACCGAACTGATGTAGATATAAGGTTTGGCTACTTCATAAATAATGTCGTTAGGGATAAAATCACTAACCAACTGCATTCTAATCTGTATTATTGGGACTATATTCCAGACTAATAGCAGGAATAAGATTGTTAATGAGATAATCGATAAGCTCTTTAAGCTATTATTGCCTGTCATTTTTTTGATATTCGATATTTTTACTTTCAATAGCATGATCTGTCTGGCTTTCAATTTCACCCGAAAGCACATTATAAAATTTCACTTCATATTTAGTATTGACGAGATCTATCCATTTTTCCCAATCTTCCATGCTTGTATCTTTAATATAGACATCCCTTAAGGAGCCATCAATATAATATATCTTTTTTCTAAGTAGTTCCCAGTTCATTATGATCATGTTACTGCATAAAAATATAATCTTTAATTCATTTCCA